>JAYTEU010000602.1:0-4476 GCA_043734985.1 Chthonomonadaceae bacterium | reverse complement strand
CACCTTTTACGACCAGTCAACGCTAATCGGCGAGGCCGTGAGCAGTGTCCGTGATGCGGTGCTGATCGGCGCGGCGCTGGCCGTGGTGGTGCTGTTGCTTTTTCTGGGCAATCTGCGCGCAACCCTAGTAACCGCCGTCATCATTCCGGCCACGGTCCTGATCACCTTTCTGTTGATGCGGCTTTCCGGGCTTACTCTCAACCTTATGACGCTGGGCGCGCTGGCGGTCGGGATCGGTTTGGTGATCGACGATGCTATCGTCGTGGTCGAAAATGTGTTCCGGCACCTAGCGCACGGCGAATCGCCGGAGCAGGCGGTATTGAACGCGGCCCAGGAGATCGCCGCTCCGATGATCTCCTCCACATTGACAACGGTCGTCGTCTTTCTGCCTTTGATCCTGGTTTCGGGCGTGACGGGAGCTTTCTTCACTGCCCTCGCCGTCACGCTCGCCATAGCGCTCATGGTCTCCCTCGTGCTTGCACTTTTGGTCAGCCCGAGTCTCTGTGCGGCGTTTCTGCGCGTTCGGCCCGGAGCGAAGGAGCATGGCCGTCTGTTCGAGCGGTTTGTGCAACTCTACGATCGAGTGCTGCGCGCCTCCCTACGGCACCGCTGGCTGATGCCGGTCGCCGCAGCAGTCGTGATCGGACTGACCGTATTCTTCGGGATGCATCTCGGAACGGGGTTCATGCCGGAGATGGACGAAGGCGCTTTCGTCCTCGATTTCTGGACGCCGCCGGGAACCAGCCTGGTGGAAAGCGACCGGCTCCTAAAGCGCGTCGAGGAGATGCTCAAGGAGACGCCGGAAGTTGAGGCCTATTCGCGGCGAACCGGCACCGAATTGGGCTTCGCGATCACCGAGCCGAACCGCGGCGACTTTGCCATTACGCTCAAGCGCAAGCGCAAGCGGTCCATCGACGCGGTCATGGACGATTTGCGCGGCAAAGTCCAGTCGGAAGTACCGGGGCTCGACGTCGAATTCCATCAGGTGTTGATGGACTTGATCGGCGACCTGGCGGGTGCGCCCGCCCCGATCGAGATCAAGCTATTTGGGGAGAACCAGGCGCAGTTGAATGGGCTCGCCGACAGCGTCAAGGATAAACTGAGCAAGATCAAAGGCATTGTGGACGCAAAGACGAGCGCAATCGAATCCGGCCCGGAACTGGTTGCGCGTGTAGATCCGCTGCGCGCGGGCCGGATCGGCCTGACTACCGATACAGTAGCGACGCAGGTTAACGCCGCTATGCTTGGCGACGTGGTGACACAGGTAATCGAGGGCGACCGCCAGGTGGGAGTACGTGTTCGCCTGCCGCTCGACGCGAGAAGCGACCAAAGCCAGATGGCGCTGCTTCCAATCCGCACGCCTAGTGGCGTCACGGTCCCTCTCACCGCGGTTGCTGCCATCGAGCGGGTGGCGGGAACGACGGAGGTCAACCGGGAGGATCAGCGGCGCATGGTCACTGTAAGCGCCGGAATATCCAACCGCGACCTTGGCAGCATCAAGCCGGACATTGAGGCGCTTCTGCGGCGGACCTCCCTGCCCACGGGCGTTACCACTAGACTCGGCGGCCAGTTCGAGAGCCAGTCCGAGTCGTTTCACAACCTCATTATCGTTCTCGCGCTGGCCATATTGCTTGTCTTCGCGGTCATGCTGTTCCAATTTGGCGACTACACTGCCCCTGTCGTCATTCTCCTGATCATGCCGCTCTCGCTATTCGGAGTAACCTTCGGGCTATGGATCACCAAGACGCCGCTCAACGTTTCGTCCTTCATGGGCGCGATCATGCTCGTGGGTATCGTCGTTAAGAACGGCATTCTGCTGCTGGATCAGGCGCAGAAGGGTGAGTTGGCCGGAATGGGACTGGAAGACGCGATCGTACACGCGGGCGAGGTGCGCCTCCGCCCGATATTGATGACAACGCTTACCGCAATTCTGGGGCTCGTCCCGCTGGCGCTCGGCATCGGCGCGGGAGCCGAGATGCAGAAGCCGCTTGCCATCGCGGTCATTGGTGGGCTTGCATTCTCGACGGTTTTCACGCTCCTCTTTGCCCCCGTGCTCTACCTCACGTTCCGCCGCCGCGCGCACCACGCCGCCGCAGTGAAGGACCGACATATGGCCGCGACAAATACAGAAACCTAAGAGAGTGTAGAGATTGGATATTTCAATAGGCGTCTTACCGTGTACCGGTCCTGCTTACGACCTTTGTAACGCCCTGACCAGCGGGCCGCGCGCGAAATCCGGCAATTTGCTGCCCCGACTTCGTGTCCCAGACCGTGACTTGGCCGCTGTAAGAGCCCGCTGCAATCCGACCCGAGGCAGGATCGAAATCGAGGCTGAACAGCCATTCCGGATCGGCTTTGTAGGCACGGACTTCCTTGAGCGACGCCAAATCGAACTGCTTGACAACGCCATCCGCCGAAGCCGCGAACAACTGCCCGCCTCGCACCACTAAGGCGAACACTTCGTGCTGGAACCCGTGAGCGATATGCTGGGCGTGGCTCTTCTTGGAGAACCGCTCCTCCATATCGCCGGCATCTCCGGATTCGGCTTTCGCCTCGATCGGGTCCCACTTTTGGACCCATTTGCCCGCGCCCGCGCTGTAGGCGTCCTGCCCGTCGGGACTGAACCGTACGGCATACACCGGCGCGTGCTCTGCAAACTGCCCTATCTGCCGGTTGTGCCCGCTGTAGGTTGTGAATAGTTCGCCTGTCGCCGCGTCGTTGATCTTCACGGTCATGTCGCGGCCCGCGCTTGCGACGAACTGACCGTCCCCGCTGAAGCTGACTCCAGTCACCCAGTCAGAGTGCACGCCGCTCGTCCAGATTCGCTTGCCGCTCTCCGTGTCATAAACGCGCACCGTGTTGTCCGCGCCGCCCGCCGCGATGCGCTTTCCGTCGACGCTGAACACGGCGGCAAGGCAGATGTCGTTCCATGTTTCAAGGACGCGTGCTCTCACTCCACGGTCCACATCGACGATAGAGATTTCGCCGTACTCGCCGGGCGTACCGCCTGCGACAAGCAAGGTATGCCCGTCCTTGCTGAAAGAGAGTGCCTGAATCCGCTGCGGCAGGTTCGGAATTCGCCGCACGAGCGCTCCCGTGGAAGCATTCCAAATGGTGATCTCGTTGTACCCTCCCACCGCGACCCGTTCGCCACCAGGAAAGAGCGCAAGACTCATTATCGGCACGCCCGTGCGATAGGCCGCCGGCGCGGCAGGGTGGACGCGCGGTCCCAGCAGGCTCTTCAGCGATGCCCCGGCATCCGGCCCATCGAATTTAGCGCCTTCCGCAATCCATTTGCGAATTAACTCGATCTGCGCAACCGGCAGCGCATCGTCGCTTTTCGGCATACGTATCTGCTCGGCTTTCGCGGCGATCAACTGGTAGAGGCGCGACGAATCGGGCCGGCCTGCCACGACTGTAGGCAGGCCGGACGCGCCGCTCTTGAGCAAGCCTCGGTACGTGTGAGCGCGATAGCCCCCCTGGTTGGCCCGCTCGCCGTGGCAGCCCGTGCACTTTCGCAGGAGGATCGGCGCGATCTCCCTCGAAAAACTCACGTCCGCAGATTTTGACGGTAGCGGACAGAGGAATATCGCCAGCATCAATAGTGCCGCGAGAAGTTCCATGCTTATGCTTTGTTGTGTTCGTACACTCTTCATTGTCCGTTGTCCCCAAGGTTTTGAATCGGCATGATCAGTGCTGGAACAGGAACTCCTGTGTGCCGATCAACGCCCAAACTACGTCGGTGACGCCCTCCACGCGACTCCTGGCTTTGGCGACAAACCGAAGGGCCGTATCGCGCTCCCGAGCCGTTGGGAAGCGGCATAGTCCGGCGAGATACACTTCCTCGATCAGATGCGCGTCGTCCATGTTGGAGTACCGGGACAGAGAGCCCTGCGCCATCTTGAAGGGCGTCGCGCCGTTCAGCAGTTCCAGCGCCTGGAGGAGCGTGGGAGCGCTCTGCCTCTCGCACGTGCATGCCGTCGCGCGCTCCGGCTGGCCGAAGGCGACGGTAAATGCCTGGCGCACGGGAACGGGCTGCTGGGTCGCGTAGTCCGCGCGAGACGTGAGACGGGCGATCTCGGAGCGGATTCGGAACGCTTCGGGGTTGGCGGGAGGCGTCTCCAATTGTTTGCGAAGCTGCTGGAGGCGGTCCTCCACACCGGACAACGGGGCAAGCGTTCGGGTCGTCAGCGCCATAGCGTCCTTCAACTGCTCGGCCATCAGCAGTCTCGGGCGCGCATGGGAGAAAAGCGATACGTCGGTGGCATTGAACCGATTGGTCTCGGCGGAGTTCTGGTAGGCACGACTATTGCAGATCAACCGAATCATCTGTTTCCGGTCGTAGCCGCTGCGTTCAAGATCCCGGGCGAGCGCATCGAGCAGCGGCACGTTCGAGGGCGGGTTGGAGGATCGGAAGTCATCGACGGGATCGACGATTCCCCTGCCGAAGAGATCGGCCCAGATTCGGTTGACCTC
>JAYTEU010000601.1:0-4556 GCA_043734985.1 Chthonomonadaceae bacterium | reverse complement strand
TTGGCGGACTGCGCCTTGTCCAGCTTGAACCCGTCTTCCCCGTTCATGCCTTCGATCTTCCGCATGGTCATGCCAAGGTCCGACGCCTTCTTGTGCTGGTCGCGATACTTCTGCCACAACTTGATCTTGGCAGCGATTTCGGGCGGAATTTGCCCTCCGCCGGGCCCTTGAGCCATGGCAGGAATGCCTGCCGGGCCGAGAGCCCCGCCCGCAATAACCAGGGCCAGCCCCAGTCGCGCAATGGATGTACTTTTCATAAGTCCCTTCCTTTCAAAAATGAATCTGTCTATGAGTTCAATTTGATAACTGACACCGAGGTCACTCATATCTCAGCGCATCGATAGGGTTCAGCATGGAGGCTTTCCATGCAGGATAGAACCCGAAGAATATCCCCACGAGCGCGGAGAAGCTGAACGCCACAACGATCGGCGCGACCGTGAGCGTGGTCTCCCAGTCGGGTTTCATGGCTGGAAGCCCGAAGAGCGTGAAGGCGATACCGAACACGACGCCTATCAGCCCTCCCGTGAGAGAGAGCACGAGCGCCTCCATCAAAAACTGGAGCAGGATGTCGCGACGCTTCGCGCCCACGGCCTTGCGCACTCCGATCTCGCGCGTACGCTCCGTTACCGAGACCAGCATGATGTTCATGATCCCGATGCCACCCACCAGAAGGGCCACTGCGGCGAGGCAGTTGATAAGCTGCTCGAAATCGGCGGCCTGCTCGCTGCTTGCCTGCGCCTGTGTGCCCGCGTTAAAGATAATGAAGTCGTTCTGCTTATTGTCGCTCAGCGCGTGGCTCTTGCGAAGAGCGGCCGTCACCTCGTCCTGTGCCCGCTGCATCTGCGCCTCGGATCGGCCCTCGACGCTCATGCTGCCGACGGCAGTTGGGTCCGTGCCGCCGAACAACTGCCGCATTCCTGTAAGAATGGGGACGTAGATGCGGTCGTCCTCGTTAATGAAGCCGCCGCCGCCACGCTCTTTCAAGGAGCCAAGGACCTTGAATTTGTGGCCCTTTATGAGAACGGTTTGACCGGAGGATGTGCCGCTTCCGAACAGATCCTTGAAGGCGCCGCTTCCAAGTACGCAGACGGATTGGCTCCGCTTATTCTCGTCGTCGGTAAAGAACCGTCCCTCTTTCAGCTCGTAGTGGCGTATCTTTATAAGGTCGGGGCCGCAGCCGTAGATGCTGGGGTCCGAGTTCTTGTTGCCGTGCTTGGTTTGAAAGCTCTGACCCTTCTCAGCCGATACCCTGCGAACACTCGGACAGTTCTTCAAAATCGCCAGGGCATCCTTTAGCTTGAGCGTCGAAACGGTTCCGAACGTGATGCCGCCGCGATTCTGGCGGCCCGGCAGGACGCTGATCGTGGTGGTTCCCAGCCGCTGAAAGCGCCTCATGGAGGCATCCCGCGACCCTTGCCCGAGGGCGACCGCTACGATCACGGCAGCCACGCCGAAAATTACGCCCAACGTGGTAAGGAACGAGCGCAATTTGTTCGCCGCCAGCCCCCGCAGCGCGGAGGTGAATCCCGCCATCATGATTGCACCACCTTATCTTCTTCCGGGGCCGGGACCGCCGCCCATTCGGGGCATGCCGCCACTCGCTCCGACCGGGCTTGGCTCTATCGTCTGAGTGATGATCTTCTGGCCCTCTTTGACACCGCTCTTGACTTCCGTGGACTCGTTTCCCTCCAGGCCTATCTCGATATTCTCCTTGACGATCTTGACCCCGACAAAGACGTTCGGATCGGCCTCCTGGCCCTTCTCGGCGAGGGAGGGTTTGCCGCCTTCGGGAACCTCAACATAATGTCCGCCATCTGTACTGGTCCGCAGCGCTTCGTTGGGCACCATGACCACATCGCTCTTCTTGCCGATAATAAAGTCGCAGCTTGCATTCATGCCCGGTTTCAGCAGCGTGTAGATCTGCGCCGAGTTATCCACCTCCACGCGCACGTGCAAAGTAGTGACATTCGACGCGACCTTCGCCGTCGGGTCCACGCGGATCACTTTTCCTTCGACTGGAGTGCTGTTGTAGGAGTCGAACGTCACGTCAACTTTCTGGCCGATGTCGATGTTGGCGATATCCGTCTCGTCCACCGATACATCGACATACATGCGCGAAATGTCGCCAAGCTGAACGATGCTGGTCCCCGAGGAGTTGAAGGACTGACCGGAGGTGATGATCGTGCCCTCTTCAACATACTTCTGCAGAATGATTCCGGCTCGCGGGGCGCGTACCTGCGTATCCTTAAGCTGAATGTCCGCATTGATCAGCGCCGCTTTGCTGCGCTCGCCGCTGGCCATCGCCTGCGCGATCTGGGCGCCGCGGATGCGCACATTGATATTGCCCGCTCTCGCCTCTTCGAGCCGGGCTTTCTGCTGTGCGATATCGGCGCGCGCCTGTGCTACAGCCGCCTGCGCCGCCTTGACGTCATGCTTCTTCAGATCGTCCTGGACTCGATTTGCCTCGGCTGTCTTTAGCGCCGCGCGGAGCTGCTGAACGCGGGCCTCCTCGGCCCTAACGTCCGCATCCAACTCCGGTTTGAGGGTGTTCACCTTCTGCTGCGCCGAGTCCACGGTTGCCTTGTACACGGCGTACGTGGCCAGTGCCTGATCGACGATCGAGGGCGCCACAAATCCCTTGGCAAGCAGGTTTCGCTGCCGGTTCAGGTTCGCCTCCGCGTTTACCAAGTTCGCCTTCGCCTGGTCGAGCGCTGAGCGCGCGGCGGCCTCCTGCTGTGGCTGCATCGCCACGCGGAGCTGGTCGAGCCGCGTCTCCTCGGCGTGGAGGTTGGCCTTCGCACTCTCGATGTTCGCCTCCGTTAACGGGCTTTGGGCGCCGGAAGCGCTCTTCGCCGAATCAAGCCGGGCCAGCGCGGACGCCAGTGCGGCCCTCGCCGAGGCGAGATTCGCCTGCGCCGTGGCGATCGCGACGGCTGTCTGCGTTTTCTGCAGCTCCATCGTCTCGCGCGTCTCCTGTACGCGTGACTTGTTGGAGAGGATATCCGCCTCTGCCTGGTTATAGGTCAGCCGGGTATCCGAAGGGTCGATTTCGGCGATCAGGTCGCCTTTCTTGACGATCTTTCCCTCCTCCATATACAGCTTAAGTATACGGCCACCGGCACGGCTCTTGATATCGATCGTGGTCCATGCCTGAAGCGCTCCCGTCGCCGTAACCGTCTTCTTCACCGTACCGGTTTCGACGACGCTAAGACGATACTGGTTGCCGACGGGAGTCGATGCCGCTCCGAGCGTCTTGAACACGAACACCCCGCCGCCGACGAGTACAGCGATCACCACGATCGTCGTCAGAATGCGCATCACCATCTTAACTCTTCCTTCCATCGGAGCTCCACACGTTGGCGGAGCAAGCACTGCTCGAATTGACCGATATGTTGTAGCATTCAAAGGGCCGTAAAAAGACGCGTCGAGGCTATCATTGCGAGACGACCGCACGATTCACCTTTAGAAATCGCGCGGTCGTCTGATTATTTTGCATAATTGGGCGGACGTTGTCAATAGCCGCCCCGATACCGGCTCTAACGCTCCTCCAGGAGCCTTTGGATGCAGCTTGCCATGATCTCTTCGCCGCCCGCGTGCTCGTACTCCAGCTCGCCCGCCCAGCGATATCGTACACGCCCCTTTTTGTCGATGAGATAGACCGTGGGCCAGTACTGATTCGACCATTGCGCCCAGTTTTTGCCCTGCTGATCCAGCAGCACCGGGTACGTAATCCCCAGTTTCTTTACGTAACTGACGACATTCTCCGTAACACGCTCCTCTTTCGTCTCCGGAGTGTGGATGCCGATAAGGACCACGTCCCGCCCCGCAAAGTGCTTCTGCCATCTGCCGTAACTCGGCAGGTTCCGTTTGCAGTTGATTCAACCGAAAGTCCAGAACTCCACGACGGTCACTTTGCCCTTGCGTGAAGCCAGCCTTATGGGAGCGTTCTTAGGCGTATTCAACCATGCGCCGCCGACAAGCTCGGGCGCTGCCGCATCGATGCTAGCAGGCTGCTGCGCCTCAACCCTCGCAGTATTGGCACAGAGCGCCGTCCCGATCGCAATACAAGCCAAAATTACCCGCGTGGCCACGCGTATTCGCCGATCCATGGTACCTCCTTCAATTCTGGAACAGAATGCGGCCCAGTAACCTCTTTAGTTGCATCTCGATTGAATTCGGTTCGACTGCGTCGCTCTTCCGATAGTTGTTGCCGCGGTGCGTCGGTTGCGATTTTTGAGCGTTGGTATTAGAATGCGTGGAAACGAGGGCGCGGAGCCTTCAAAAATCGATCGGCCTCAATGGCGCCGGTCGCCGGTCACGACCCGCGCGGGGCCAGCGTGGAGATATCCTTCCCTCCTCGCCTTCTCAGTGAATGGCAAAGCATTGAGCAGGCAAATAATTCGCGTCCTCCAAAATAGCGTGGTAACATAGAAGAGGGTATGATAGTATAGTACATAGGCAGTATTAGGCGAGGTTGGCGGAGTGTGTTCGCGGTGTTGAGTTCGGCAATGACAGCGGTTCCCTCAATGTCCATCCAGCAAACGAAGTGCCCCTGA
>JAYTEU010000600.1:0-24573 GCA_043734985.1 Chthonomonadaceae bacterium | reverse complement strand
AACGGTCCGAGCGCCTGCCAGCCATCGAGCGTCGGCGGCTTAGCCGTGTGCAGAAGGGCCGTCGCCTCCCACGCGGGCTGAAGGTCGGGGCTGCCGGCGATACGCTCGGCCTCGGACTTCGCTTCGGAGATTTTGGCCTCGATCTCCTTGATCTTCGCGGTGTCCTCGTCGGTCGGAACCACGATGGCGGGGTCGGCGATGCGATACTGGCCGCCGCCGGAAGGCGTGCCCGTCTCCGGCACGTTGTTGAAGAACGCCATAAAGGAGTAGTAATCGCGCTGGGTGATGGGGTCGTACTTATGGTTGTGGCACTGCGCGCAGGCCAGGGTTGTCGCCAGCCAGGTCGTCGCCGTGACATCTACGCGATCGAACAGGATGACGTTGCGCTGCTCCTCCGCAATCGCGCCGCCCTCGCCGTTCAGCAGGTGGCAGCGGTTGAAGCCGGTCGCGATCTTCTGGTCCACGGTCGCGTTCGGGAGCAGGTCGCCCGCAATCTGCTGGATCGTGAACTGGTCGAAGGGCATGTTCGCGTTCATCGCCTTCACCACCCAGTCCCGCCAGACATACTGGTAGGTGTCGCCGTCCTGCTGGAAGCCGTTGCTGTCGGCATAGCGCGCCGCGTCGAGCCAGGGCATCGCCATCCGCTCGCCATAGTGGGGCGAGGCGAAGAGCCGGTCCAGCACGTTTTCGTACGCGCCGGGTCTGTTGTCCGCAAGGAAGGCGTCCACTTCGGCAGGCGTCGGCGGCAGCCCCGTCAGGTCGAACGTCACGCGCCGCAGCAGCGTGATCCGATCAATTTCCGGCGACGGCTTGACGCCCGCCTTTTCCAGCCGCGCCAGGACGAAATCGTCGATGGTATTGCGCGCCCAGCCGTTGGTCTTGACCGTGGGGACGGGCGCGCGCTTCGGCGGAACGTACGCCCAGTGCTTCTTCGCGGACTGCTCCGGCCACACCGCGCCCTGGTCGATCCAGGCGCGGATCGCGGCGATCTGCGGCTCGGTCAGGGGCGCAAAACCGAGGGGCATCCTCGGCTTGCCATCGTGCCCGAGCAGCCGGGCGAGAAGCGGGCTTTTGGCCGAGTTCCCCGGCACGACGGAGGTGCCGCCGGAGCCGCCCTGAAGCATCTGCGCCCTGCCGTCCAGGCGAAGCCCGCCCTGCTTCTGATCGCCGCCGTGGCACTGGTAGCAGTGCGCCTTGAGGACCGGTTCGACGTCGTGCGCAAAGTCGACCTTCGACCCCGCATCCGGCCGCGCCAATGCGGCAAGCGCCAGCAATAGGCCGCCCAGCATCGGCGCGGCGACGAGCGTCAAACGTCGGAAACGAACGGTTCGCATACCGCTTCTAACACCTTTCGTAACCCGCATCTCCCTCGCGCGGGCATTTGGCCCGGCGAATGAAGGCGCAAAGTTTCATGGCAGTGATTGGCATTTTGACAAGTTACGCTGTCAGTAGTTACGATCGGCCATCCACCAGCAGACGCCAGGCTTCGTGGATATCCAGCATCTGGTGTCGGGTCGCGTGCAGTCGCTGCATCGTAATATGCGCGACCTGTTTCATGAGGGCGTAACCAAGGTCGTGGTCGTCCTCGCACTTGGCGCGCAGGCAGGTTCCGTCCATGGCAAAGGCGCGAACCGGCTCGACCACCCGTGCATCGAAGTGCCAGCGGTAGGGCGGCACCAGCCACGACCAGCCGAGCACCTCGCCCGCGCCAACCGTCTGCACCGTGATCGGCTCGTGACCGGGCCCGCATACATCGAGCGCGACTTTGCCCTCCCGAATCAGGTAGAACCGGTCGGCGACCCCGCCCTCGCGAAAGATCACTTCGTCTGCGGGGAACCGCACGTTCGATGCGCAGCCGACCAGCAGCGGCAGGTACTGCTCGCCAAGGTCACTGAAAAACGGGTGCTCTGCCAGAATGCGTTTCAAGTCTTCCATCGTGCTCTCCTTCTAACGCGTACCTCGCGCAGTAGGCAATTCAAATGGATACTCAACGCGACAATCCGATGGAGCAGAACGAGCGCTTACAAATGGCCGTAGTTCCGGCGGGGCCGCGAGGCAGCATCGAGACAGTCACTTCTATAGTCTACCACTCCTGAAAGAGTTCCAACTCTCTGAACTCGGATTTGTGGGATTAAGGGATTACTATGATTAACGTGATCGGTTCGGTGGGTGATTCATCATAGTCCGTCATTTAATCAGACAAATCCGAGTTCAAACAAGCATTACGCCATAATAGTTGAGCGGGCGAACAGAGGCGGGAGGGATTCGAGAAATGGAAGCTGTTATTCGGGAGTTTATGGTGAAGCATAATGTGCCGGGGCTGTCGGTAGCGGTGGCGAAGGACGACCGGATCGTGTTTGCGCAGGGGTTCGGGTTCGCCGACAAGGACGCGGGGGACCCCGTCACGGTCCGCAGTCGATTTCGCATCGCCAGTATCAGCAAGCCCATAACGGCGGTCGCTGTCCTGAGGCTGGTCGAGGACGGGGGACTGCGGCTTTCGGACCGAGTGTTCGGTGCGGGCGGCCTTCTTGGCACGACTTACGGCACGCGGCCCTACAAACAGTATATCGAAGCGGTCACGGTCGAGAACTTGCTGGCGCATACGTCCGGTGGGTGGCAGAACGATGCCAACGACCCGATGTTCCAGCGCCCTGAGATGGACCATTCGCAGTTGATCGCCTGGACCCTGGACAACGCCGTTCTGGAGCACGCCCCAGGCGCGAACTACGCGTACTCCAACTTCGGCTACTGCCTGCTGGGGCGCATAATCGAGGAGCTGACGAGTGAGCGCTACGAGAACGCAGTCCGCCGCCTGGTTCTCCAGCCGAGCGGGGTTCAGGATTTGGCCATTGCGCGCAACAAGGCGGAAGATAGGCAGCAGGACGAGGTGGTCTACTACGGCAATGAGGATGACACGCCTTACGAGCCGAACGTCACCAGGATGGATTCGCACGGCGGCTGGATCGCTTCCGCCGAGGACCTGGTCCGGTTCGCCATCCATGTAAACGGTTTCCCGCAGGAGCCGGATATCCTCCAGCCCGATACCCTCCGCGCGATGTCCACCGGATCCACGGCCAACCCCGGCTATGGGCTTGGCTGGGCGGTCAACGAGGCCGGAAGCTGGTGGCACGGCGGCAGCCTGCCGGGCTCGGCCACGATCATGCTCCGTACCGCTTCGGGGCTCTGCTGGGCGGCGCTCGCCAACACCCGCAGCCCCGGCCTCGGCGCGGAACTTGACAAGATGATGTGGGCGGCAGTCAGTCTCCTGAAGGAATGACTTGCGTAACGCTCCCGTGCAAGCGCCTATTACATTGATGGTGAGAATGCGCCGTAGGTTGAAAACCTCCGGTAGGAAAGAACAACCGTCGTGCGGACGGGGCGCTGCCGAAAGTTGGGCGCGTCTCACCCAAAAGCGTCCCCGACGCTCGCTTTTTGTTGCCGGGGGCTTTTAACCTCTTCTCGTACAGTGGCGAACGGCCCTAACGAAGCCTATGCGAAGGGGTCGAATCCAGGTAACATTGAACGCGTTACATTTCGATTTCTTACCCGTTCTTACTCGGAGTCCCGCAATGCCGCGTCGCGTTCAAATCCTGGCCCTACTGTGTGCCCTCTTCACGACCCCATTTTGTAGGGGAGTCGATGCGCAGTCAACCGTTGCCCGGTTCACTACTTCCGGAGGACGTGTACTCAAGAACGGGTCGGAATTCGTAATCCACGGTATCAGCGTCGCCGGGCCAGGCACGCAGTCGAAGCGGGCGACTGCTTTGGACGTGGACGCGATCGCGGGCCTGTGGAAGTTCAACCTGGCGCGCGTCGGCTGCTCCATCAGTCTTAAGCCCGGCGTGAAGCAGGTGAACGACCTCGACGAGATCGTGCGAGCGTTCACGGCGCGCGGCGTAGTCGTGCTGATCGATCCGCGCGACCATGTCGGCTCCTACTACCAGGACCCTGCCTCGCCGCCCGGAACGCCGTCGCTGTCCGAACTCGTGAGCTGGTATCGGGACGTCGCGGCGCGCTACCGGGGCAATCCGTTCGTATGGTTCACTGCCATGTCCGGCCCAGGCGCGCGGGAGGACCGGAAGGGAGCGGAGCCGTGGCGCGAGTCGCATGTTCGCGTCCTCGATGCGATTCGGAAGGAGGCCGCGGCGCCGAACATCATCGTCTGCGAAGGGCGCTATCGCGGAAACGACTCACGTAGTAACGGCGCTTTTCCAGTCGAGGACGCCGCGAGCGCAATCCTCACTTACGGCCCCGACCTATCCGCCAGAACGCCGAACTTGCTGTTCGCATTCCACATCGATGAGACCTGGAACGCGGGCGCGGCAAAACTAAACGACTTTCTCGATCGAATTCGGACGCGAGGCGTTCCGGTATTCGTTTCGGAGTATGGAAACACGGGCTGGGCCGACAGCACGCCCGCGATCGAGGCGATGCTGGCCGCGTGCAAGACGCGCCGCATCGGACGCTGCGCCTGGAGCTGGTTCCCCTCCGACAACCAGCGGCTGTGCGCCCCGGACGAGAAGCAGGGCGGCTGGCAGGTCGATATCACCGACGGTTCAAAGCCGGGCAATCTGTCCTGGCTCGGCGACCGCGTCTGGGACGACAACCATGGCCTCGTGAGCCTGCACGGCGCGCCGCTCGACCGGACGGGGTGGAAGGCGACGGCCTTCGCCACGCCCACCGACCAGTCCTTTTACAACCAGCCGGACGCCGTATTCGGCACGTACCTTATCCAGGACGAGTACTGGACCTCCGGCAAGCCCCAAGAGGCGGGCCAGTGGTTTCAGGTGGATATGGGGACGAAGCAGACCTTTTCCCGCCTGATGATCGACACCCGCGCCCGCTTCGCCGACTACCCCAGAGGGTATGAGCTCTACGTTTCCGGCGACGGCGCAAAATGGGGAGCGCCGATCGTGAAAGGCGCTAACGACCAGAGCGTGCTCCGCCTGACGTTTCCTGCCCAGACCGCGCGCTACCTTAAACTGGTCCTTACCTTGAAGACATGGCGCCACTGGGCGGTCGGGAACTTTGAAGTCTACGCTCCCATCGGTGGCACCCGCACGACGCCCGCGCTCGACGCCGTTAAGGATACGCTGCTGGAGCCGCGCGCCTGGTCCGCCTCCAGCGGCCCCAACCGTTGGTACGATGTCGACCTGCCGCTGCGCGCCCTCAGAGACGAAAACCGCTACACTTCGACGAACCAGGCGCAGCATCCCGGGCAGTACTATCAGGTGGATATGGGCGAGCCGCAGCGTTTCAACAAGGTCGTGCTGAACTGCGGCAGAAGCATGAACGACTACCCGCGCGGTTACGAGGTGAATGTCAGCAGCGATGGCGTCGAGTGGGGCAAGCCCATCGCCACGGGCCGAGGAGCGCCTGTCACGACCATCGCCTTCCCACCCCAGACCGCGCGTTACCTGCGCGTGACGCTGAACCGCTACGCCCGAAACTATTGGGCCCTCGCCGAGTTCCGTGTCTTCCGCCCCGCGCCTTAGGCAACGCGCAAGTGTTAATGCTGCGACTTTTCAGCCAATTTGAGATCAAAACCGGCGTTAATCTGACGCGATAATTGTTGCGCGTTGCCTTAGCCGATGCCCTAGCTCCCCAGCGGTGACGCTGTTCAAGGTGTTGTTGTATCCACGAAAGTCAGCGGTATCTCAAATCCATGAGATACCTACGTTGTGTAGATGATCACTTATCTTGGCGATTTCACGGTCACGGTATGATTTTACTACGTCGGCCGAAGGTTGCCAGAGCTCGTAGCGAACATCCTCGCTCGCATCTTGCAATCGGGAATAATCCGTATAGAGCCTGCCAAGGTGATCGGATATGTACTTCAAACGTTCGCCGTGATCTTGTGGAATCTTGCGCCATGCAGGGGAAGTGGCGCTGATTGTCGGGCACTTGGCGAGAGCGTGTGCTTGAACGAGGTGAACGGCTGAATAGAATAGCAACACTAATGCCCAACTGACATCCGGAGGATTCTGCGCCAGTCGTTCCTAGCGTTCATCGTTCGCTTTTGCCTCTTGGATGTGCAAGCGCGATTGGGCGCCGATTTGCAGTGGGCGAGCGGGCATTAAGCGCTAATCCTATTAACGTTCGATAGTCAATACTGAGGCGGGGGCTGCACATTCATGACGAACGGCGCTTACTCGCACATCAAGGCGGGCATTACGATGCTTGCGAAGTAAGTCTCGGCGAAGGTTGTAAACGTTATTTGCGGCTGGACTGCGCAAATCATCCACTTCAATCACGAACGATTGGTCTGCAAGGTCATTGCCGCCGTGCGCCCTGACGCCCAAGATGCCGGTGATTTCCTGGACTCGTTCCAGAAACGTCCTAATTGCCTGTTCAGTCTCATTTGGCGTAGTTGCGTGTAGCTGAATGGCGTCTGCCCTTTGCACTGTCCGAACCGGCGCCGCCGATTGAGCCTGCGGCATTGATTGCGGGCCGCTTGCGCGATGTTCCTGTAGAATCGTATCAGTTGTAATTTCGGTAGGCTTCATGGTGTACCCTAAGACAATCCGGGTAAACAATCGAACGCCGATGGGACTTCGGCTCGCTGGAATATCGTCAGTTATAGTGAGCTTTCCGTGATTCCCACCAACCACGCAGCCGACGCATCTAAGGGTCTGTAATTCTATAACTTCCCGATTTCGAGGTGGAATACCTCACCCAAACACGGAGGTAGTAAATTTACAGCCCCTAAGTGCGGAGCACGACCAGCGCGAAGCGCTCAATGCCGGGTCGTTTATCGACCCGGCCAGCCTGTATCCTCTTGCAGACACCCGCCCGCGCTCGAAACTTTCAGCGACGGTTACCGGTCAAGTACCGTGGCGGCTCGTAATGAGAAGATTTTGCCGTTTGAAGGCGCGATCGAAGGCTACTAATTCATGCAGACAGTCACTCCAAAACAGCTCAGTAAGCTGCTTCTCAACGTCGCACTGACGCGGCCGGTGTTTATCTGGGGACCGCCGGGGATCGGCAAGTCGGCGCTGGTCGAACAGTTCGCGGCGGACGTCGCGCTCGACTGCGTGTCGCTGCTGGGCTCTCAGCTTGCGCCGGAGGACCTGATCGGCGTGCCGCGCATCGAGGACAATCGCTCGGTCTTCTGCCCGCCCCGCATGATCGCGCGCGAGACCGCTTACCTCCTCTTCGTCGATGAGCTGAACGCGTGCTCCTTCGAGGTGCAGAAGGCCTTTTACAGCCTGATCAACGACCGCAGGCTGGGAGAGTACCGGCTGCCCGTCGGATCGGTGGTGGTCGGCGCGGGGAATAGGGCGCAGGACCAGGCGATCGTCAAGCCGATGTCCTCCGCGCTGATGAATCGGATGCTGCACGTCGAGCTGAAGCCCACCGTGCGCGACTGGCTCGACTGGGCGTACGGCGTCGGCATTCACGATCGGATCATCCGGTATATCGAGACGCGGCCCGACCATCTCTACATGGCGCCTCCAAAGACGGAGGAGACCTTCACCACGCCGCGCTCCTGGCACATCCTGAGCGACTCGATCCACTCCTACGGCACGGCGATTACCCCGGACGAGATGGATATCCTGGCCTCCGGGTGTCTCAGCCCGCAGCACGCGCGCAGCTTCGCGGCCTTCAGTAAACAGCTCGACGGCAATCTCCGCGTGGACCTTATTCTACAGGGCAAGCAGCCGCTGCCGCTCGCGCCCGAAGACCGCGACGTGCTCTACTTCATCATCCAGGCGATCCGCGGCCAATTGGCGAAGACGCTGCCGCCCCAGAGTGAAAACCTGAAGCCGCAGCACCGGATCGCCGTTAAGCAGGCGAAGCAGATACTGGTGCAGTTGTGCGACTCCAACGTGGAGATGGCGACCGTGATGGTGGCGGAGGAGGCCGGGGAAGACGCCCGCAACCTCCCTGCCTGGTTCCTGGTCGAAGTGATCCGCGACCTCCCCCGGCTCGCCGAGCGCGTCGGCGGCGGGCGGGCGAAGAGTTGAGCGCTGCTCAAGGCATTGTGGATTAGCGGCCGGATCCATAAACGACCCGGCAGATGGGCCTGCGGCCGGGCGTCCTCCGGACGCAAATCCCATCCTGACCCCATATTATACGGAGTAAAACGTTGTAGTGCGCTCTGCAATGCAGGGTAGGTATTCGCATTCGCGTGCGGAGCACGCCCGGCGCGAAGCGCCTCTGTGCCGGGTCGTTTATCGACCCGGTAACGCGAAGGTTTGATGAGGTAGCTAATGGCCACACGCGGTGCACGACAGAACAAGGCTCGGGCTGAGGATAAGCGCTTCGCCAGGATGCGGGAGCGCATTCATGAGGCTGCGGGCGCGCTGACAGGTTCGGCGCTTGGGAGAATACTCGATCACGTGGCGGTCCATGTCTCGGATGGCTCGGCGAACGAGGCGACGCCTTTTTTCGGCTGCGTAGATGCGGAGAACGCCGTCGTCTTCCTCAACCCGATCGTCTCCGCGCAGAACGAGCGGACTGCGGAGGAGTGGCAGTACATCCTCGCCCATCAACTGGCGCATCTGGCGCTGAACCACGCGGCTCGCGGCGCCGGGCGAGAGCGAGTTGCCTGGAATATCGCCGCCTGCGCCGCTGCCGACGACCTCGTGAGAACGCTTCGCCTCGGAACGGCTCCCCCGAACTACGTCGCCGACCATAGTTTCGCTTCCCGCGATGAGGAGGATATCTACGAGCAGATCCTGATCGATCCCAAACTCGCGCCGTCCCTCCGTACGTTTGCCGGAGAAGGCCGGCACGACATGGTCGAGACGCAGTTCAAGGCGTCGAGCTATCAGTTCAAGGTTTCCGGCAAGCGGCCCGGCTACGATATCCTTTTCGCTGAGGGCATTCGCTGGGCGGTGCAGCGCGCGGTAGAGACGGCCTCCGACCTCCAGACGAGCGAGCGCCCGAATCGCTGGCAGACCCTGGAGCAGGCGCGCCAGTGGGTGATGAACCACCTGCCGCTACTGGGAGCGCTCGCCGTACAGATACGGGTGATCACGGACGCCGCGCTCTGCACGCGGATGGATATCGAGGTGGCGGCCGTCAATGGAACGCTGGGCGAGATGTACTTCCGGCCGGATCGCGGCCTGACGCAATCAGAGGTGCTCTTCGTCTATGTACACGAGCTGCTCCACGTGGCGCTTCTGCACGGCTCGCGGCTGCAGGGCCGCAACCCGGAAATCTGGAACATCGCCTGCGACTTCGTGATCAACGGCTGGCTGATCGAGATGGGCGTCGGCCGTCCTCCCCAGATGGGACTGCTGTACGATCCACGCCTCCAGAACCGCTCTGCCGAGGAGGTCTACGACCTGCTGATCGTGGATCGGAAGCGGTGCCGCGGGCTGCGAGGACTGCGCGGCAAGCTCGGCGATATCCTCTACGGCGCCGGCGCGCTCGCGATCCACCGGCCCGACGTGACGACCATGGATGATATCGTCCGCCGATGCATGGCGGCCGGAATGGCATGCCAGGCCATGGGTCGCGGGCTTATCCCCGCCGGACTGCTGGAGGAGATCAAGTCGCTCTTCACGGCGCCCGTGCCCTGGGACGTCGAACTGGCCCGCTGGATGGACGCCCACGTGCCGATGCTGCGCGACCCTCTGCGCACGTACGCCCGCGCGAGCCGCCGCCAATCGAGCACGCCGGACATTCCCCGACCCGCGCGCTACATTCCGCAGGAGTGGAAGGACGCCTGCACTTTCGGCGTCGTGATGGACACCTCCGGCTCGATGGACCGGGAGACGCTGGGCCGCGCGCTCGGCGCGATCGCCTCCTACTCCGAGGCGCGAGGCGTCCCGACTGTTCGGCTTGTAATGTGCGACGCCTCGCCCTATGACAGCGGAATGGTGGCCCCGACGGAGCTGCGCGGCATCTACCCGGTCATCGGCAGGGGCGGCACGGCGCTTCAGCCCGCGATCAATCTCCTCCTAGCGCTCGGAGACTTCCCACGCGCCGCCCCGATCATGATCATTACGGATGGCTGGTGCGAGGAGGAGCTTCTCGTGCCGCGCGACCACTGCTTCGTGCTTCCCCGTAAGACCTACGCCGAGGGCGCCATGCCCCTGCGCACCAGCGCGCCCGTCTTCCGGGCGCTAAAATAGTCCCCTTTTTGCCGGTCCTCAAAATCAGTAAACATTTGGAACGGATATGTAGCATAATGTCCGTAATCCATTTAGCTTAGGAGTTTCTAAGCTAAAGAAAGAGGACGTGACGATGCGCTGGATGTGGGTCATGCTGGCATTGGTGCCGATAAGCATATTGATGGGCATATTCCATGCGCCGCCGACCTGGGTGTTTGTCGCCTCCTGCCTTGCCATTATCCCGCTCGCCGGGACAATGGGCGTCGCGACGGAAGAGCTGGCCAAGTACCGTGGGCAGGCCATCGGCGGGCTGATGAATGCGACCTTCGGAAATGCCACCGAGCTGATCATTGCGATAGTCGCGGTGTTTAATGGTGAAGTCGACATCGTTCGGGCTTCGCTTATCGGCTCTATCGTAGGAAATCTGCTGCTCGTCTTCGGTCTTTCCGCGCTGCTGGGCGGGCTTAAGTTCAAAGAGCAGAACTTCAGCAAGGACGCCGCGGGCACGCATAGCTCGATGATGACGATCGCGGTTATCTCGCTCCTTGTGCCTGCAATCTTTGTTCGCAGCGTGCCGCACCTACATGAAGCGGACCTTCGCGTGCAGAATTTGAGCTTATGCGTTGCGGGTGTTCTGATCGCTCTCTATATCGGCGGGCTCATTTTTTCGCTGGTGACACACCAGAGCGCGTTCGTCTCTCACGAGGCCGAACAGCACGAACCCGCTACAATGAAGCAGAGCACGGCGCTCTGGATTCTGCTCGCCAGCACCGTCGCAATAGCGTTTGAGAGCGAACTGCTGGTGCGCAGTATCGAGCCGGTCGTCCACGCTCTCCATATGAGTAAGTTCTTTCTTGGAATAATCCTCATTCCGATCATCGGAAATGCGGCGGAGCACAGTACGGCGGTCGTGATGGCGATGAAGAATAAGATGGATATCAGCCTCAATATTGCGATATCCTCGGCGACGCAGATTGCCATGTTCGCCGCGCCGGTCATCATTTTTGTGAGCGCTTTTTCGCCCCACCACGTCAGTATTCTCTTCAGCAATGTAGAGCTAATCAGCGTCATTGTGGCGGTTGTGATCACCGGGCAGGTAACGAGGGACGGAAAGACCAACTGGCTGGAGGGAGCGCAGCTTCTGGCGGTGTATATTATTATCGCCCTGGCGTTCTTCTTTATTCCGGCTTCGGGTTGAGGGGGTGAGAGGGTGGTGTTCGGTGGTCTAATCCGAGGGGATAACGCGGGATTGTCCGAGAGACCCCGGACCCTTTCGGGGAAATCCCGGTCTAGGTTTGCAAAACCCGCCTGCGCGGGTTCGGCATTGAGTCCGCGTAGGCGGACTTGGCAAACTTAGACCGGTACTTCAGTGCCGCGATCCGAGCGACAGTTGAGGTAAGCGGGTGAAGATCGGCGATTGGCCTGCGCTGTGCCGGGAGTTTTACTATCGCGAAACGGTCGACGTGGCGCGGAGTCTGCTGAACTGCGTGCTGATCCGTGAGACTGCCGAGGGAGTTACGGCGGGGCGAATTACGGAGACGGAGGCGTACACCCACGAGGATCCCTCTTCCCATTCGTTTCGGGGGAAGACGGAGCGCAATGCGTCGATGTTCGGCCCGGCGGGGCGCGCCTATGTCTACTTTACCTACGGAATGCACTTCTGCTTCAACGTGGTTACCGGCCCCGAGGGTATTGCGGATGCGGCGCTGATCCGCGCGGTCGAGCCGATCGAAGGCTGGGAACTAATGAGCCGCCGGCGCGGTCTAGCAGAGGAGGAGATTGCGCGCCTGCTCGACGCGGCAAGGCCTTACGGCACCGGAGACGCAAAGGCGCGACAGCGCTGGGCGTTCGCACTGTGCGGCGGTCCCGGTAAGCTGTGCAGCGCGTTCGGCATTTCGCGCGCCGAGGATGGGACCGATCTGACCACCCGCAATAAGGGCGCGGACGGACTATGGATAGGGGCGCCGCTCCCGGATTTCGGCGCCGCGCGGCCCGACGAGATCCTCGCTTCGCGGCGCATAGGCATTCGGCAGGCGGTCGAGGCGCCGTGGCGCTTCACACTGCAAAACGACCCGTATGTATCGAGAAAGTGACCGGACTCCGAGCTATTGTGGACTCACGCGTTTCTTGACAAACTCATAACCCCCGATTGGCGTGTTGCGCTGCTGGTCACGGCGGTTTTTGCGCTGATCGCCCGCGCCTTCCGTCTGCTTACCGTATCGGGCGCTATCGCCACGTTTGTCGTCGGCTTTGTCGCCTTCGGACTTGGCGGCGGCAAGTTCACCGTTCCGCTGCTGACTTTCTTCCTGACCTCGTCGCTCCTATCCAGGGCCGGACGCCGCCGAAAAGCCGCCGCCAGCGCCCGCGCGACCAAAGGCGCAACCCGGGACTACGCCCAGGTGCTTGCGAACGGCGGCGCGGCGGTAGTCCTCGTGCTGATATTCCACCAAGTCGCCCATAACTGGCCCATCGATCACACACGGTACCTGCTGATGCTCTACCTCGCCGCGCTCGCGACCGTCAACGCGGATACCTGGGCGACCGAGATCGGCAGCCTCTCCGCGTCCGCGCCGCGCCTGCTCGGTAACTGGAAACCAGCCCCCGCTGGAGCCTCCGGCGCGGTAACGCCGCTGGGGCTTGCCGCCGCGCTCGCGGGCAGCCTTACGGTCACGGCGGCCGGCTGGCTGGTCTGGCGCTTAAGCCCGCCGGAGCTTATCGCCGTCTGCTGGGCCGGTTTCCTCGGCAGCTTCGTGGACAGTATATTGGGGGCGAGCGTACAGGCGCTCTATCGGCATCCCACTACGGGCATGCTCACCGAGGGGACGATGGTCGAGGGTGTCAAAACGGAGAAGGTACGCGGGCTGGCGTGGATCAATAACGACGTGGTGAACTTCCTGGCAAGCGCGGCGGGTGTCGGCTGCGCCTGGCTTCTGCTCCGGTACTGCGCCTATTCGTTTCGGTGACCTCCCCCAACCACCCGCGAGCGGGTACCCGCCTCTCCGAAATGGGATCTGACAATCATTGGAACGCAAACTTATCAGAAATGGCCTGCGCTCTACGTCAGGACGCGAAGCGCATAAGACTCTCCCTGCCCCGGTCCGGCAAGCGGTTGAGGACGCGCTGTCCGCACGCTTCGATGCGCGCGTGCATATTGCCGTCGAGGTGCATAACTTCTGGCCGTCGTCCGTCTTTCGCTGCACTTTGCTGTCGTCGCCCCGAGGAAGTATACCCGAGACTGTAGTCGTGCGTGTCCCACGAGAAGGAGAGGCGTGTTTGGGTCGCACCGGGCTGCACAATGAACATGCGGCCCTGGAATATCTTACCAAGATCGGCAGCTCCCTCACGCCGCGTTTCTTCGCGGGCGGCGGTGCGGTAGGCTTTCTCGTCACCGAGGATCTTGGAGCCCACCCGTCCCTTCTGGAACTTTTGCTCGGCGAGGATCCGGAGGCCGCAAAGCAGGGAATCCTCATTTTCGCGCGTGGTCTGGGTATGCTGCACGCTCAGACGGCAGGGCAGTCTGAAGGTCTCCGGACTTCCCTGCCGATAGCCCATGTTCCGGTCGTAGAGCACTGGCAGCAAGTGCGGGAGGCCGTGAGGCAACTTGGACTGCCCACACCCAGGTATGTCGATAGTGACGTCGAATCGCTCACCCGCCTCCTCTCGGAACCGGGCGAATGCCAAGCGCTGTCCAGTGGTGACTTCTCCGTCGTCAACTGCAAGATCGCTCATGGCACTGTCCGGTTCTTCGACTTCGAAGGAGCTTGTTTGCGGCACGCACTCGCGGACGCTGCCGTCCTGCGCTACCCCTATCCGACCGGTGGTCCACCGTGGCGTCTGCCGCAGGAGATCACGCTTCAGATCGAAGCAGCGTATCGTGCAGAACTTGCGCAGGTCTGTTCCGTTGCACGGGACAACGACCGCTACCAGCGCAGCATGGCGGCAGCAAGCGCGGCTTGGACGATCCTCCGAATGGCACGGTTGCCGAAGGTGGACGTTGGTCCTGACCGTGATCCCTGGCGACTCCTGCCACCCGACTGGCGGGGTCCGGTCCCAACCCGCTCCCGCCGGCGGCAATTGGTGGCCATCGTCGAAACGTGCGTCGCTTCGGCCCGCCGCGCCCGTACCTTCGAGGCGCTTGCCGACTGGTGCGAATGCCTAGCCGATGCCCTGCGCGGGCGCTGGCCGGAATCTGACGGAGAGCTTCCCTATTACCCGGCGTTCACCATTCGGCAAGCGGACGAGCTTGCTTAGCGTATGTTTTTGTTCTAATGATGATGTTGTTGGCGAATTATTTCACCCGTCATCGAACTGCTAAATCGATTCGATGACGATCAAGCGAGCTACGACGTTACGTAACGTTGCCAGCGCGTCTTTTCCCACTAACTTTGACACCGATTCCGAGGGGGTTGCCGCCGCTGTGTATTCCAGACGCAGGTGCAAATCGCGAACGCAATACGCCAATTCGACATCGGAGGGGCCTTGTCCCGATCGACGACGGACTTTGAGACGCTCTCGATAGGCCCTTTGCTTGGCGGCAACGTCCATGTAGGGGGAAACCCGTCATTGCTGTAGCCAGCCGCAAAGTAGACAATCCAAAATCGGGGCTTTATACGTCGCCGTCTACACAAACAAGAGCCTGCACTTTGGTCTCCAGGATAAGCGCTGTTATCTGGGCCATTTCGGGGGGCTTCGCGACGGCTTGAGAAGGACTTTCGGCTGCTCTCCACAGCGGTGGCCGTAGATTATCTTGGAGAGCGGCTTCGCCAACGCACACAACGTTAGTTTCTGTCTACCAGAATAGTGGTTTCCAACACCGCTACTTTGCGGCCCGTTGCAGCAATGTTGGGTCCGGGCCGGAGACGCCCTTGCCTTCGCTTAGCGGTGGGGGTTCCCTCCCCCGCAGAGGACTTGCACCTCCGAGAACGGGCACATGCCCGGCGTACCAACAAAAGCGCCGCTCGTTTTTCGAGCGGCGCTTTTGTGTTGCCTTTACGGCGTGACCTTCTTCCAATCCTCTTTCACGAGTTGCATGTCTTTCGCTTTCGCTGTCGGCAAATAATACTCGATGTAGCCACAGGAGGTGCAGACGTATTTATCTGGCCAAGTGTTTTGAGCAAACGCACCAAATACAGGAATAGCGGCTTCCTTTAGTGTGATCCGTTCACTGTCTTCACTGCCCTTGTGCCAATACACTTCGCCGCTCTGGCATTTGGGACAAATTCCGTTTTTCATGTTGATTTCTTTCCTTTCGATGTTCTCTAAAACAACAAAAAGCGGGCTGGGGTTTTTCAATCCGCTTTTTGGTTTCAAGCGGTCAGCTTTTCGGCGTTGGAGCCTTTTTCGTGGCCTTCGGTGGTGACGACGTAAACCTTGATCCCAATTTGACATATATTATGCGGAAACTTTTGTATAATCACAAGTCAGGCGACTCAATTCTATTGATGTTGTTGGCGAATCGGCTGGATAGTGTCCTGACCGCTTGATCTCAACTACGGGTCGTTCTCATCTCGAAGCTGCTGAACCTGGCAGGAGGATTCGCCAACAACATCAATGATTGTCAGATCCGGAAACGAAAAGAGGCAAATTTGCAACCCTGTTCCGTTTCGGAGAGGCGGGTACCCGCTCGCAGGTGGTGGGGGAGAGGTCACTCCCAAATTGGCGACGCGGTGGAGCGCTCGTAGCCCTGGATTTTGGCTTCTGCAAACTGGGAGGCTAGGAGCCCGGTGGCGGCGGCGGCTAGGAAAAAGGGCCGCTCTTCTTCAACACTCCGACCCATGGTATGCACGGACATCCCCGAATCGATAAGCGCCTGCAGCCCCTTCGCGGCGTCTATATAGACCGCCTCGTGCCGCTCGTCCATCCCTGATATATTGAGGCACTCCTCGACCACAAGACGCTGGTGCTCCGGCAGGCGAGGCATGGCGACCAGGGTGGTGGCGCGCGCTATCTTTTGCAGCACGGTCACGGTGTGATGGCTCAAGCCGGTGTGCCGGCTCCTGCTGTCCGCAAAGCTGATACGCGGCGCTACAATGGGCACGCCGGCGAGCGAGGCAGCGGCATTGATCGCCAATCCCTGATCGATCCCGGAAAAGCCGAGCGGAGTAGCCGTGCCTACAGCGCCCGGACCAGGTCCGGCGATAATAATATCGGCATCCGTCGCCGCCTTCGCCGCAGCCAGGCCCGAGTAGAGGTTGACCGCCTCGAAGTCGCCGCCGAAGGACTGGCCGGTAGTGATCGTGGCGTGCAGCCAGCCGCGCTCCTTTAGCTCAGGAATTAGGCGGCTGAGCGCGATGGGCAGCGCGGCCCCGTCCGTCATAACATAGACGATCCGCGGCTGCCGGTCGCAGCCCTGCACGCGGGCCGACCAGTGGGCGGCCGCGCAGATGGCGGGAAGCTGGCTGTGAAGCTCCGTGCAGACGACCGGCAGCTCGTCCAGACCAGTGAAATTGCACAGCGCGTCGTGATAGGGGCTTTCGGGCGCCTCGACTGAGAGCACGGCGGTCTGGAGCGGCGTATACCTTAACTTGATGATGTGCCCGGCGGGGGCGTGCTCGCCCTGGTCTGGCTCCATCCGGGTAATGACGAAGTCCATGCCTCCGGTGCCCAGGCCCATTTCGACGGCGAGCGTGTTGAGGAGCACCCGGTGCCCGACCTCCACGCGCCCAGAGAGCGCGACGATATTCAGGGCCTGTCGGGCGGTCTGCGAACCGCTGCCCTGCGACGGATCTACTGCAACGCGGATCTCCTGGGCACCCGGCCTTTCAGTGAGTATCGCCTCCACCACGCCGGCAAGTCGCTGTATCATCGGGTCAGCGTTACCTTTGTAAGACCCCTCGGTCGGTCCGGATCGATGCCGCGCGCCCGTGCCAAATGGTAGGCCCATAGCTGGCCGGGCACGATGCACGCAATAGGGCTCAAATATTCGCCCGTATCCACCGGCAGCGGCAGCGGTCGTTTCGCCAGGGCGAGAAGCTCGGCGGAGTGTCCGACCACGATCAGCTCCGCCTCGCGCTCACGCAGTTTGATCGCGAGCTCGTGCATCGAGGCGAGTGCGCGGCCGTTCGGGGCAAAGAGAAAGCACGGAAATCCCGGCGATATCATGGCGATGGGGCCATGGAGAAAGTCCGCGCCGGAGTAAGGCTTGGCGACGATGTAGCTTGTCTCGGTCATTTTGAGGGCCGTCTCCAGCGCGGTCGCCTGGTTCAGCCCCCGCGCGAGCACCGCGCACTCGTCCATGTACCGGTACCGCTCCACCGCCGCCTCAACGGGTGCGTCCAGCGCCAAAGTGCGTTCGATCGCCTCCGGCACCCCCTGCACCCCATCGAGCAAATCGGTCCTGTTCGCCCAGTGACCGGCCAGTAGCGCTATCAGGGCGAGCGCGGTCGTGTAGGTCTTGGTGGCGGCGACGCCCTTCTCCTCACCGGCGTGGCAAAGGAGGGTGACGTCGCTGACTTCGGTAAGCGGGGAGCCGGCGACGTTGGTGATACAGGCTGTCAGCGCGCCGGAGGCCCGCCCGGTCGCGAGCGCCTGCACGACGTCGGTCGCCTGCCCGGACTGCGAAATTCCGAGCATAAAGACCCCGTTGAGGTTGGGGCGAGCGTCGTAGAGCGTGTAGACGGAGGGCGCGGCGAGCGCGACCGGCACGCCCACGACGATTTCCAGCAGGTACTTCGCGTAAGTAGCGGCGTTGTCCGAAGTTCCGCGCGCCGCGATTACGACATGGCGGATATCGCGCCGTCGAAGCTCTTCCGCGAGCGCAGCGATCGCATAAGTCTCATGCTCCACCGCCGAGGCAACTGCCTTCGGCTGTTGATAAATCTCATCTCGCATAAGCGACACAGTGGTTTCGATCTCCGTTGGTCGTTCAGGTTGGCAATCGTTTAGCAATTGCCTCTGCGGTCGTAAATACCAGTTTTGATACAGGTTTTCAGAAGCCGTCCGCACTCCAATAGACACCGTCCTGTGGCGGAAAAAGCGCGGCTAACAGCGGCGCGCGGTCCGGTTCTGTCGATGCCTGCCCGGAAGGCAGTGTTCCAAGAATAAGCCCGAGCAGCGCCGATTGCGGCAGCGTTGCGGCTATGGCATCAGCCTCGGCGACCTCCAGGAACCGGCCCGAGGCGTTCAACTCGACAGCGCCGTAGGGCGTATCGAAAGACACCGCTCCCGCCGGGCGGCCCGCTTCCAGCCACCTTTCGTTCCACTCCATTAGAAATGAGCGCAGCAGGCCGGTGCGACTTAGCAGACGCGCCATGCCGGATAAGGTTACATTATCGCCGGTCGCCTCGCACACCCGCGCGAGCGCGATTCGGACGGGCGCATCCAGAGCAATACTAACGTGCAGCTCGCGTTTACCGGAAGCAAGAGCCCGCGCCGCCACCGCCGCCAGCAGCGCCGTCGCGATCTCCGTCGATTTTCCAATCCCCAATTCCGACACATACGCGTAGTCTTCGGTAATCTGGTGGCCCTGGTAGAAGTTTACCTGGTAGATAATATAGCCCACTATCCGGCCCGCGGCGTCCACGGCGACAAGGGGCGGGTCCGCGGCATCGAGCCGCGCCGGCGTCATCCCGATCCAATCGCGCCAATAGGCGGGGCTGCGCTGCACGGCGATCGGCCTGTCGTGGTTGTACTCGGCGTAGACGGCGAATAACGCGTCACGGTCTTCCGGCCGCGCAGGGCGAACCGTCGGACCGCGAGGATCGAGCGCAATGTCAGCCTTTATCGCGCCGCGCGCGCGGGTACGGGAAACCGTTGAAAATCCCTGCTTTGCATAATACCCATTAATACCGGTAAAGAGAAGGGAAAAGTCGATCGCGTCCGCCTCCATTATGCCGATTGCGGCCTGCAGGCAGGCGGAGTTTAGTCCCTTTCCGCGATAATCGGGGAGTGTTGCGACATTGGCGATACCACCCATCTGAAGCCGGAATTCACCGCAGGCCACGGTGCGCTTGCAAATATGCACCGCGCTTACGATGTGCCCTGCTTCAACGGCCACCTGGGTATAGTAAGGCAGCCATTCCACGTCGCCCTCGAAGTACCGGCGGAAATAGGCATCGTTGTCGCCGGGCCAAACGGTGCGCCAGAGCGCCAGGCACTCCTCCCGCTCGTCATCCCGCAGCGCGCGCACTTCCATCCGTTCCCTTTCCAGGCTCAGCAGCCATGCAGAGTTGGCTCGTAGTTTCTGACTGCGATGCCGTGAAGGCGTCGGTCGGGGGCGCTTCTCGCCCAGTGCCGGGTACCCTCGTAATGAACACATCGTCATGCGTCTACTGTTCATTCACCTTAGGATCGGGCCCGCCCGATGGCTAGCTCTGGGTGCGGGGGCAAATCCGGCGAAACACAATCTACGACCTTTCAACGCAGGGCTGCTTAGTTCGTGGGACTAAAGTCTCGTGCCGAGAATTTCCCGGCTCTCGGCGGCTCCGTGGTCTCGAAGGCTTCGCGTACCAGCGCCGCGAGTGGCTCTGCAGGGTCGATGCCGCAAATCTGCTGAATGGCGCCATCCCGAGCCGCTTCGCGCAGTATCCGCTGCATCTCGCAGGCCGATGGGTCGTCTTCATCCTCGTGGCGAAGGGCGGCGACGATGGCCCAGGCAAGCGCGCGCGGCTCGACGCCCTGCGATTCGCACAGGCGCGCCGCTCCGGTCAGCCGGTCTCCCGGCGCGAGCTTGCGAAGCGGGTCCTTCGCGAGTCGACGGCAGGTATCGCCAAGCGCCTGGTTGCGGAACCGCGCCAGAAGCTCTTCGACATGCCCGTCCTGCTCTTCTCGCGAAAAGCCGTGCTTTCGGATCAGCGCCTCCGAAGTCTCGGCCAGGACGGCGCGCAGCAGCGAGGCGATTCGGATGTCCGCGAGCGCCTCGTAGCCGTACGTATGCCCAGTCATGCAGCCCAGATAGCCCAGCACCGCGTGAGCGCAGTTGTGGGTGTAAAGCTTGCGCTCCACCAATGCATCGAACCTATGCGTCGGCTCGATCCCCGCGATCTCAGGCAGAGAGCCGACCACCGCCCTCCCGTCGACCGGAAGCCGCTTGTATGCCTCTGCGCGGACCGCTAGGATATCCTCGGCACGCTCCGCCACTGTCTGCACGGGAACCATGCGGCTGACGACCGCCTGGACGAATCCCGTGCGCCGCAAGATATCGGCGCAATCCTCCGGCGGCAGGAGAGCCGCAACAAGCTCCCGAAGACGCGCGGCGGCATCGTGCAGGTTCTCGCAGAGGAGGATGTTGACTGGCGCACGTCCCACGCGGTAACGGGCAAGCAGTCCGCGCGCAATCGCCGGTGCGACATGCGGAAGCGCCCCGGCCCCCACCGCGGTGCAGAGGATCTCAGCGCGAACGATCTCTTCCGTCACGCGATCGGTATCCGCGCCGTGTACCGCGCGCACGTTTCGGATCGCGATGGTTTCCGGACTATCGCCCACGATATGCAGGGGATAGCCGCCTCGCCCGTTAAGCGCTTCGACGATCGGCGCGGCCACATCGACGAAGACGACTTCCAGTCCGCTCTCTGTAAAGAGCTGCGCCAGAAACCCCCTCCCGATATTGCCCGCGCCGAACTGCACCGCCGACCCGCTCAATTGCCGCTCCTTCATCGGATATTGCCCCTCTCCCCACCACCCGCAAGCGAGTGGTGAGAGAGGTCAGCGCGCCTTCATCGCGGCGTCGCCGACAGCGGTTGCCACCTTCAGGTTCGCGTTGACGGCGTCCCAGTCGATCACCTTGAAGAATGCCTCGATGTATTCCGCGCGTCGGGGTCCGAAGTCGACGAAGTAGGCATGCTCGTACACATCGAGGCCGAGCAGCGGAGTCGCGTTCCAGACGGGGTACGAGTTCTGCGCGTCGCCGATGTAGTTGAAAAGACTGCCGTCGGTATGATCGTGCGCCAGCCACACCCAGCCGCGCGCCGCGATTCCGGTAGCCTTCAGGTCGGCCTTCCAGTTATCGAAGGAGCCGAACGCGCTCTTGATCGCATCCCCGATAGGGCCGGTCGGCTCGCCGCCCTTGCCGCCTATGTGGTTGAAATAGAGCTCGTGGTTCTTGACGCCGCCCAGAGCGAAGCTGTATTCGACCTTCAACTCGCGCAGTTCGCTGAATGTCGCATTGGCCTTTGCCGCGTCCGGAACTGCCAGGTTCGAGAGCGCTGCCCGGATCTCGTTGACTTTGCGCACATAGCCCTGGTAGAGGGTGTAGTGGGCGGTGTGCGTCTTGCGGCTGATACCGGCGGCCTCGGTGGTGAACACCTTCTCCGGAAGGGGCTTCGCCATGATGGTAAGGGGCGTGCTGCCCTTCGCGGGACCATCCGCGGGCGCCGCAAACGCGGGATCGGCAAGCCCGGCCGTGACGAGCGCTCCCGCTCCGGCGGCAGCGCCGATCGAGAAGAAATGCCGCCTGTCGATGCCCGGTCGCTTCGTATCTTCGCTCATGTTAGTTAGCTCCTTTTCAAAGTGTCTTGCATGATGAGTTGGGTGTGCCGAGCCGTTTATGGTCCCGGCTCGGGAGCAGGCTCACTGTCGCCGAAAACGAGCGCCTGCCGCATTCTTCGGATCGCGCGGCCGGCAACGTCGGTAAATACGGCGTCTCCGCAGAGGAGGCGCGCGGCGGTGCGCGTCGCGCCCGGCCGGCGGACGCCGTGTTGATAGCACAGCTTGGGCCACTGGTAGAAGAATTTGGCAAGCTTCAGCGCCGCATCGAAGTTTGACTTGAACTCCTGTCCGATCGCCCGAGTGTAGTTCCGCCGATCCTGGGCCAGGATGCAGCGCGCGGCGATCTGCCCGCTTTTGAGCGCGTGGAGGATGCCGTCGCCGAAGAACGGATTGATCAATCCGGCGGAATCGCCCGCGAGCAGAACTCTGTCATCGGGGGTCTGAAGCGTGTCGAGACCGTTCCAGATCGGCAGGGGATGCGCGTGAAAGACGAGATCCTCTTCGCGGCGCGGCACTCCCAGCAGCGTCAGGTAGTCCATGATTGCGGCCCGAAGGTCGGCGCGCACGGTATTATCGCCCTGCATGCCGGCCCCGCGCGGGCGAAAAACGCCCGCGCCGACGTTCAGGTGGTCGCCTTTGGGGAAGACCCAGGCGTACCCTCGCTCCACGGCGCCGTACTCCAGGTGACAAACGTCCGTTCGGAGCTCGGGATGCCCGTCGCCCCAGCGATGGGGAACCTCCGCCTCGATGGCAATCGCCAGCGCCCTCTCCCGGCGAAGGCCGACGGAGCGCGCTACGATCCCATTTGCGCCGTCCGCCCCGATCACCGTTCCGGCGGTCGCCTCCCATGCGCCGTGGCTGCCCTGCGCCGTTACGCGCACCGTGCCGTTCGGCTCGACAACGACGGACTTCACCGCCAGACCGTCGCGCAGTTCCGCTCCCGCTCCGGCGGCCCGCTGCGCGAGCGCGTTGTCGAACACGGACCTGCGCACCATCCACAGTGACAGATTGCGCGCGTCGGCGGCATCGGGATTGAGAGACGCGAGAACGGGCATGCCGAATTTCCAGGTGTGACGCATATACTGCGTCTCGCTCTCGACGAAGGCGTCGGGCGCGAGGTCGCGGAGGGTGTCGAGCTCCAGCACCTCGCGAACCACCATCGGCATCCCGCCGCCGCATGTCTTATGTCGCGGCAGGGTCTGCTTCTCAATAAGGGCGACCTTCGCGCCCGAGCGCGCAAGGTCATATGCGGCAGTGCATCCCGCCGGCCCTGCCCCCACCACTATAACATCGTAATCGGGCATCCAATTCCTTCACAACTGCCCGTACGGGCGTGAGTTTACACGATAGGTGTATAGGATACCTCATGGCGAGGGAAGTAGGCGGTAGGCAGTCGGCAATCGGGAAATCCACGCTGTAGAGATCGCTACGCAGGAATGTCTCCCTAAGCAGCCGCGCCTGAGCTTGCGTGGCCTCGCCTCGGCGGGCAAAAAGCGGGTCAAGCCCTTCTTCACCGAACGCGCCTTCGAACATCCCGCGCTGAAACCCAAGCGACGCGCCCGACGGGCGGGCAGACAGCGCCTCCCCGTGCTGCCCGTACTCAACCTCCTGACCGCTCTTGTAAAGGTGAGACTGCGCCTTACCCATTGCAATAATGTTTGCGTGGCGCTGCAGCCTTTCAGAAGGTGAAATACCTTGGCGATCCGACAGCGACTGCTCGATGCCGATCTGTACTCCGATGTCCTAGGAAACTCGATCGTATTGCCGTTGGCTTTCTTTACAGCCTGCTCCAGTAGCCCCGAGCCAATCCAAAATATGATTGCGACATCTGAGTGCCCAGACCAGCGATGCGCGATCGGTCTTGGAGGTTCAGGTAGTCAGTCCAATGACAAACAAGCCATACGCGTTGAAATAGACGCTCCGGTGAGAGTTGAACAGCGCGAAGGCGATGTCTGGAAATGCAACGTGCGCATGATTGGCGATAGGATTCTCAAGCGGCAGTGTACTTTTGGCGACGATGCTATTTAGGCGCGTTATCATGTCATAGTCCTTGTAGGCTTATTGAGAGTGCACTCGGATCACACCGATAAGACCGGACCGGGTACCCGCATGCAGGTGGAGGGCCAGGGGCGTATTCCGCGCGATCGGTCCGAGCGCTCTATGCGGGCGGAAAGATGCACATTCGGATCGGCCCCAAGCAAAACCAATCGGTTGACTGAAGGTACACTTCGTTGGCATGTCCGAAAGTTTTCGAGGTCACCCCAAAGTTTGGGCCATGAGTACATCGATGAACGAAACGATAACCGAGATCAGCCGGGAGTTCTTCTTCGAGGCAGTGCTGCCGCTGTTGGAGCGGGAGTTGCCGGAGGTGGCGGCGCGGACGGCGTTCGGGCTGTTCGGGTATGGGTCGGAGGCTTATGGGCGGGACGACGAGTATTCGCGCGACCACCACTGGGGCTTGCGGATCGACGCGCTTATGCCGGACGCGCTGTTTGCCGCCCGACAGGACGAGCTGCTGCGGATCGTGGGCGCAAATCTCCCGGCGACGTTCCGGGGGCAGCCGCTGCGGGCCGGGCATCTGGCGGGTGCGGGGCTGGCGCCGGACAGCCTTCCGGCGTTTCTCTCGCGAACGCTGGGCATCGACCATCCGCCGCGCACCTACACGGAATGGCTGCAGATTCCCGAAGAGGATATCATCCACGTCGTCAACGGCGAAGTGTGGCACGATCCGGACGGACGCTTCACCGCAATCCGCGCCGCGTTCGGCGACCACTATCCGGAGCCGGTGCGGCGGCGGCGGATCGCGCACTGGTGCCGCTACTTCTCAGGCATGGGCACGTACGCGTTGAAACGAGCAATTCTGCGCGGCAACGAATTTTACGCCTCCACCCGCTTCGGCGTCGCGATAAGGCTCGGCGTGCAGTTGGCGTTCCTGCTGGACCGGCGGTACTTCCCCTACGACAAATGGCTGATGGCCGATTTCGCCCGCCTGCCCCGCCTCTATGCACCCCTCCGACCGTTCGTGGACGAGGCGGTTCGGCTTTCGACCTCGTGGGAGCGCAAGCTGGAGCTGCTCGACCGGATG
>JAYTEU010000599.1:0-1763 GCA_043734985.1 Chthonomonadaceae bacterium | reverse complement strand
ACCGACGGCGCGCTGGCGCTCCTCCAGGAGAACCTGCGGGCGCTCGTCGCCGTCCGGCCCGGCATGACCGCGCAGCTCGATGCGCTCGACGCCGAGCCGCTTCAGCGCGTCACCGACCATGTCTGGCTCGACAGGCAGTCCGTGGCGAATACCTGGTACGTGCTCAGCGAATCCGGCAAGGCGCTGGCGATCGATTACGGCTACCACTCCGCGACCTGCGCCTGGTCGGACTACGCCAAGCCCGAGCGGCGGCGGGCGCTGCTGCACGGAGTCGACGCGCTCAAGCGGCAGTTCGGCATCGACCATATCGACGTCGTTCTCGTCAGCCACTTCCACGACGACCATGTCGCCGGAGTTCCGCTGCTCCAGCGGCTGCACGGGACGCAGTGCTGGGCCGCCACGAACTTCGAGGATCTGCTGGCGCACCCGGAGGCGCACTGCTTCCCCTGCTGCTGGCCGGTTCGCGCCCATGTGAACCAGCGCCTTCATCTGGACGAGCCATTCACCTGGGAGGAGTACACGTTCCGCCTCCACCCGATGAGCGGCCATACCCGTTTCGCCGCCCTGATTGGCTTCGAGGCGGACGGCAAGCGATTCGCGCATACGGGGGACCAGTACTTCTTCACCAACGGTGTCGACCAGTTCGAGAACAACGGCCGCGCCCAGAACCACGTCTACCGGAACGGCGCGCTCCTGGACGGGTACGCCGAAAGCGGAAAGTGGATGCTCGACTGGCGGCCGGACGTGGTTCTCCAGGGGCATCAGCCTCCGATGTTCACCGACGAGCACTTCTTCCGCCACATCGCCGCCTGGAACGAGGACTACGCCGAAACGCATCGCCGCATCATGCCCCTCGCCGATACCGATGTCCATTTCGACCTGGATAGCTGGGGCGGCTGGATCTGGCCCTATCGCACGCACGTCCCCTCGCCACGCCCTATCCCGCTGAACGTCACAGTCCGCAACCCGTTCCCAACGGCCGCGACCCTGAACGTCCGCCTGGTCGGTCCCGCCGGATGGGAAGGCAGCGCTCGCACCGTGACCGCCGAGCCGCGCGCCGAAGTCTCCTGCGACCTCACTATCACGCCGCCCGGAGAATGCCGCCGCCAGCCCGTAGCCGTAGAGCTCTCCACCGACGACGCCGTATTCGGCCAGGTAGCCGAAGCGCTGATCACGGTGGGAGGGGAGCGGTTCTAGAACCCAAAAAAGGAGGCAGTCGCGTTGAAAGCCATTATGGTGATGTTTGATTCGCTGAACCGGCACATGCTGCCGCCGTACGGGTGCGACTGGACGCATGCGCCGAATTTTAAGCGGCTGGCCGATCGGACGCTCACGTTCGACCGCTCCTATGTCTGCTCCATGCCCTGCATGCCTGCGCGGCGCGACTTGCATACGGGGCGGCCCAACTTCCTGCACCGGGCCTGGGGGCCGATCGAGCCGTTCGACTGCTCCCTCCCGCAGATGCTGAAGGAGGCGGGAGTCTACTCGCACCTCGCCAGCGACCACTACCACTACTGGGAGGACGGCGGCGCGACCTATCACAACCGGTACAGCACCTGGGAGTTCTTCCGGGGGCAGGAGGGCGATCCGTGGATAGGGCAGGTGACGCCTCCCGCGATGCCACCGAACTCGCTCGGCCGCCACTCGAAACCAGACTCCTATGCGCGACAGGATCTGATCAACCGAACGGCCATGCACCGGGAGGCGGACCATCCGCAGCCGCGGACCTTCGCGGCGGGCCTCGATTTCATAAAGCGCAACGC
>JAYTEU010000598.1:0-5705 GCA_043734985.1 Chthonomonadaceae bacterium | reverse complement strand
GACGTCGGAACCTGACGCCGATTTCCCTAATGCCGACTGCCGACTGCCCAAAAATGCGGAGATCGATAAGCAAGGATCACAGAGCACCGCCGCCGGCATCATTGGTTGGTTGATAGCCCGCATGAGAGCAGAAAGGCGGGCTGGAGCACCGAAAAGTGTACCGGCTTGGCATGTTTTACTTTATGAATTTAGCGTGAATTACACGCTGCGGTTTCTCGATCTCCGCTCCCGGCCAGGCCGCCGAAGCGGCCGGACCAAGTCTTGTGCCTATGCAAACAGCGCCTCTTCGAGATCAATCTCGATTTCGGTCGCGTTGCCGGCGCGAATTGCGCGCTTTAGAGCCGATGCCCGGCGGCCCGCTGCCTCGGAAAGCGCCAGCGCCTCCTCGACGGGAACCATCCGCTCTGCGTACTCGTTCTCCTTATCGCGCTGGCGCTGCGCTCCATAAGGCGAGTAAGGATTTGCGCTCTCCTGCGAGGCGGTCTTCCACTGGTTCTTTACGCGGTTTGCGCTTCCGTTCAGCTTAACCGCTCGCTCCAGGGTCATCAGTGCGCCCGAAACGGTCAGCGCGACCCGCAAGTTGTAAGCCGACTGCGCTTCCTGAAGCATCGCGACCTTGCGCTCGATCTCGCTGTATTCGAGCATCAACGCCCGAGGGTCCAACTGCGCGCCGCGCTCCTCGGCGAACTGGAACAGCGACGCCTTGAACTGGCTGTCCAGGCTCTGTGCCTGCTCCTTCAGCTCTTCCAGGCGGTCCATCAACTGGTATCCGGTAATCTTCACGAGCATGGCCTCCTTTCGGTCATTCTATGGGCAGCAGTCAGTAGTCTGAATTCGATCGTCAGCAGGCAAACGGTCGTTCGCGTCTGAATAGTATTTACATGGGTCTACTGCGCTGCCCAATATCTTTGTGATCGAGCACAATGCGAAAGGCGGGAATCGAACCCACGTCGTCTACATGGCGCGCAGACGTTCTGCCTCTGAACTACTTCCGCAAACTAAACCGAACGTTTAAGATCGAAAATCCATGCCCTCGGAGCGATTCGAACGCTCACTGGCGCGCTTCTGAGACGCGTCCCTCTACCAGATTGGGGTACAAGGGCTAAGAAACCGTATTGGACTGGATGCCCAACAATGGCCGGGCGACAAGTCCAACCACTGAACAATACATGCCTCCGGCGCGATTTGAACGCGCACTGTCGCGCCTCTCAGACGCGTCTCTCTGCCGTTGGAGTACAGAGGCAATCCCATGCTACACCTCGCCCGGTTCATCAACTGCCCAGTACAAGATAGTCCCTCCAGGACTCGGACCTGGATCGCACGGTTATCAGCCGTGTGCTCGACCCTTAAGCTAAGGGACTATTCCAAGAGCGGTGGGCGGATTCGAACCGCCGCCTGGAGGGTTATGAGCCCCCTGCCCTGCCACTGGGCGACACCGCACCAAAACCTGCAATCGGCAATCGGCAATCGGCAGTCGCGCCGACCATGCCTCTGTCTACTCCCCCGCCTGGATTCGAACCAGGGACCATCCGGTTAACAGCCGGCAGCGCTACCACTACGCCACGGGGAATCAAATTGCTCAAACATACGGCAGACAGGGATCGAACCCGCGACCTCCGGGTGGAAGCCGGATGCGTTGCCATTACGCCACTGCCGCAAACCTACAACCCGCCCTATTCGCTGCTCGCCACTCTCGGCCAACTTAACGGCGGCAACACCAAATTCTTGTAATCCATCGGCTGCCGTCACCCCATTGCCGATTTCCTGCCGCACAATTGGGGTTGAGGGTATTGCGCCCCCGTCTCGGTGGCTTCAGCACCGCGCTAATCTTTCTCAGCTAAACCCCAGCAGACTTCAAACTTCATACGGACGGCGGGGATCGAACCCGCGATCTTCACGATGAGAGCGTGACGTGCACTCCGCTGCACCGCGCCCGCAAATCGGCCGGATTCCAACCCGGCCCGAACAATACCCCCAGCGAGACTCGAACTCGCTTTCTCTGATTGAAAGCCAGAGATCCTATCCCATAGACGATGGGGGCGCAAGAAGCCTATTGCTGCCCTTCGCCGGCTGCTGCTCTGATCCTCAGCCGGATTTCAGCTTGCAAACATCAATTCAATCGGGGCGGCGAGATTCGAACTCGCGTCCTCCTGCTCCCAAGGCAGGTCGTCTGGCCGCTGGCTTACACCCCGGTGGACACACATCCTATCGGCAATCGACAGTCGATACTCGACAAATGCCACTATTATGAGCGCGGCAGGAATCGAACCTGCATTGCTTCCGCTTCTGTGTTACAGACAGAATGCCAGACCACTGACAACACGCCCATCACCCACTCATCCCAACAAGGGCGGCCGGCGGGAATCGAACCCGCGTAGACTGGTTCACAGCCAATCGCCTGAGCCTCTCGGCTACGACCACCTCAACCACAACCAGGATCTCACCGCACATCCTAATGGACAGACGGGGATTCGAACCCCGAACCTCTGCGTGCAAAACAGATGCGTTCCCCTTACGCCATCCGCCCAAAACCAAATCGCACACTTTCGGTTGCCCGCTCAGGCAGACCTGCCCCACGTCTTGAACCGCATTGCCCTACTGCCTACTGCCTACTGCCTACTGCCGACTGCCGACTGCCTAACCAAAACGGGGGCGCAAGGAATCGAACCCTGTCTTCGAAGATTTGGAGTCATCCGCCGTCCCATCTGGCCCCACCCCCCCTGCAAACGTAAAGCGGCCCGGTCTGTTCGCTTCGATCAGACCGGGCCGCTGCGTCACTCGCAAAACATGCGTGTGCGTCAATCGGTAAAACGGTCCGGCGGCCATTTCGGCCAGTTATTGTGGGTGGGCGCTTGTATCGGAAGGCAAGCGACGGCTAGGGATGGCGTACCTTGATAATTTCGGAACGCATCGTGCCGACCAAAACCGGCCGACTGGAAATCCCCATGATAACTGTTGTAAGTTGTGCCTGCGATCATTTGCCTTCGTCTCTTGCTGCGGATTTTCGCCGTCATGATCCACCGAGGTGGAAGTAGGTCTTTCTTCGTCTTTGCGGCCCTATCGGCGCGCTTCATCACCATTGACCGACGCCGCCAAAGGATAGTTGCAGTCGGTTGCAAAAGTTTTCAAGTCTTTTCCAAACGAAGCCGAACGAACGTTTTCGAACGGCGCAGTACCGTTCCGGAACCGTTCAAAGCCGTTTTTGGATTGCAAACTGGAGTGTGTTCACTGGAGCAGGGTAGGGAAGCATTTGCGGCTACCGTACAGGTATTTCTCAAGCCGACTGAGATCAGATATTGGCGCGAACGTGTTTGAGTGACGGCAGCAAAGGAGTCGGGAGGCGTATCCGAACGCGGGCTGGATCGATCTCGAAACGATTTCAACGGAACACAGTCGTCAAAGGACGTGATGTATCGACGGCGTTTGCCGATGTTCAATTTTCCGTTGTCGCCTATAGATATAGATATATGCACCGGCCGAAAACTGGGTTGGAGGTTTTGACGAAAGCGGGGGACCGACGCTGTCAGGGGCGATTGGAACTCCGTACTTGAACAAGACGTGTTTGCCAGGGAGTTCCGGTTACTTTTGCGCTAGAATTACAAACCAGAGCGGGGGCAACCCCTTTGCCTTTATTGCGGCGTCAGAGACATCGTCGCAGTTCCCGCCGTCGAGCGCGATATAGGGTTTCGGCGTCGAATCCGGCCACTGCCGGCAGACGCCTGTATGTTCAACACTGAGAGCCAATAAGCAGTCAAGAATCGAACGCCTATCTCGGCATCATGCCAGCAGCTCGCGCACTACCGTTCCTTCAACGTCGGTCAGGCGGAAGTCACGGCCGGCGTACCGGTAGGTGAGCTTTTCATGGTCGAAGCCGAGCATATGCAGGATCGTGGCCTGGAGGTCGTGCACGTGGACCGGCTTATCGACTGCCTTGAACCCAAAGTCGTCCGTCGCCCCGTGAACGTAGCCGCCCTTCACCGCGCCGCCCGCGAGCCAGGTGGAATAGCCCCAGTGATTGTGGTCGCGGCCGTTCGCCTTGGCCTGCAGCTCCACGACGGGAGTGCGGCCGAACTCGCCGCCCCAGATCACCAGCGTGTCGTCCCACATTCCGCGCTCTTTCAGGTCCGTCAGAAGCGCGCCTATCGCCTGGTCGCACTGCTTCGCGAGCATCCGGTGGTTGGTCTCGATATCCTCATGGTTGTCCCAGGGCTGGCCCGCCCCATGCCACACCTGGATGTAGCGCACGCCCCGCTCGGCCAGACGGCGCGCAATCAGTATCTGCCGCGCCTGCGTACCCGAACCGTAGCGATCCCGGACGTGCTGTGGCTCCCTGCCAATATCGAACGCGTCGGTAGCCTCCATCTGCATCCGGTAGGCCAGTTCCATCGACTGAATTCGCGCTTCCAATTGAGCGTCCTGTGCATGCTCCTGCTGATGGCGATGGTTGAGCGCCTGGACCAGGTCGATCTGTCTGCGCTGCTGCACGGCGTTCAAGCCATCGTTCTTGATGTTCTCGATAAGCCGGTCGATTCGCGTGTTGGCGGTGTTTACAAAGGTACCCTGGTAGATGCCCGGCAGGAACGCGGACCGCCAGTTGTTACCCTCCTTGATGGGATAGCCGCCGGGGCACATGACGATAAAGCCCGGCAAGTTCTGGTTCTCGGTGCCAAGGCCATACAACACCCACGATCCCATGCTTGGCCGCTCCTTCTGCGAGTCACCGCAGTTGAGCAGCATCAGCGACGGCTCGTGGTTTGGCACATCGGCATGCATGGAGCGGATAACGCACAGATCGTCGACGTGCCGAGCGACGTTCGGAAAGATCTCACTCACCTCGATTCCGCTCTTGCCGTACTTCTGAAAGGCGAATGGCGACCGATACGCCGCACCGGTCTTCCGCTCCGTGGAAAGACTCGCCGGAAGCGGCTTGCCATGGTACTGCGTAAGCATCGGCTTCGGATCGAACGTATCTACCTGAGACGGTCCGCCGTTCATAAACAGATGGATGACGCGCTTGACCCTGGCCGGAAAATGCGGCGGATGCGGCGCAAGCGGATTGAGCGCCATCGGAGCAGTCTGCGCCGAGGCAGCGCCAACCAATCCCTGCTCTCCCAGCATCGCGGTCAGGCTCAGCATTCCCAGCCCGGTCCCGCATCGGCGCAGGAGATCCCGGCGGTTCAGGAACAGGTCTTCTATTTTAGGTTCGTGATAGCTCATGCAAATGCCCCTCAATCAATAAACAGAAACTCATTGGTAAGCAGCAGCGCCTGCGCGTAGGTCTCCCAGGAGGTCATGGGCTTCGGCGCTTCGCCGGTTACAGGGCCGGAGAAATCCGCGGCCGCGTCCCAGTGCGTCTCACCGGCGCGGTCGGCGGCAGGCGTACGCGTTGCCTCGACGGTTGGAGACCATTGAAAACCGTCCGTGTTGACGTTTTCGCGGCTGGACACGACGAAATCCAGCGTGTCTCCACGCCTTACCTCGATGCCTGCCAGTCGGGTATCCGCGCTCGATTTGTGAACAGTCCAGCTTCCGAGAACGCCGGACCGGCTGGAGATGACAAGCCCTTCGACGCCGTCGCCCGGCTCGCCCGGGTGGTCTAGCCGCCCCTGAACGTTTACGATCGTGTCGTAGGGCGCTGTCCATCGTCGGATCGCTGAGTGTTTCTTGTCGCCAGGATGGCCCCCGCCGGCAGTCAACAGAACCCA
>JAYTEU010000597.1:0-9263 GCA_043734985.1 Chthonomonadaceae bacterium | reverse complement strand
TGCCGGCTTCCCGGATTGATATAAAATTCGTAGCCTCGCGCCAGCCAGGGTTTGATATTGTATAGATTGTCGACGGCCGCAGTCGTGTAACCGTCACGCTGGAGCAGTTCGGGGAGGAAGGGCGCGCGTCGATCCAGGTCCGCTGCCCCACCGTGACATACGATATTGTGCGACAACGGGTGCATGCCGGTGAACATGGTAGTATGGGCAGGCGTAGTGGGAATACCGGCGGCAAAGGCTCGCTCGAATCGCGCTCCTTCGGCGGCGAACCTGTCCAGCGTGGGGCTTGTCGGCTTCGCGTAGCCATAGCACCCCAGGCTCCTGGCCCTGAGCGTATCGACGACTATAAAGATAATGTTCATATTGCCGTAATTATAGGCGGCGTATCCGTCAAAGTCAACCATGCGGTAGCGGTTCCCCTTGACACGGATAACCTCGCATGATATGATAGGTTGAGTACCAAAGTACGTGAAAACAGGTTCCGTCAACCGGCAATTGGGCGAATGGCGCCTACGTCGGCAGGAGAAACGCAAAGCAAGATGTCAAACGCCAACGATTCTGTTTCGGTCGACGGCATAAAAGAAGGTCTAGGTAAGCTGGCTTCCCCCGCTTCCACGGAGGACTTCGCAGAAGCGATCACTGGAGTGGCGCCAGTCGTACCAGGCAGGTGGGACCGAGCCAAGACTTATGCCAAGCGTACGGTCCTGGTATTGCTGGCACTAAGTTGTATTGGCATTTTCGGTATTGCCGGCCTATACTTGAGCAATCCCACTATTCGTCAGGTTCTGCTAAAGATCGGCAAGGGCGGCGTTGGCGTAATCAGAAATGGATTTGACCCGACGAGTGTATATAACCTCGACGGCAATTTTCCACCTGAAAAGCGCAAATCTCTGACGGTTCTCGTATTAGGGTCGGATCATGACGTAGTCGGGGTACGCAAGCCCGGCCACACCGCAGTGCCGCAGGACGTACCTAATGCCCCCGGTCGCAGCGACGCAATAATGATCGCCCGTTTCGATTTCGACGGCGATACAGTATCCTCCCTCAATGTGCTTTCCATTCCTAGAGACACCCGCGTGCGCATTCCAGGCCATGGCATCCACAAGATCAATGCAGCTCACGCGTACGGTGGCCCCTTATTGGCCTGCGCTACCATTCAGGATGTATTCGGAATTACTCCCGACTATTACGTCGACCTAAACTTTGAGGGTTTTCAACAGATTGTCGATGCGGTCGGCGGGGTTGACGTCAACGTTCACCAACCGTTGGATTATGACGATAATTGGGGGAGACTACACATTCACTTGAAGCCTGGACAGCAGCATTTGAACGGCTACCGGGCGATGGGGTATGTACGTTTCCGGCATACTGATAACGATCTGGCTCGGGCTCAGCGCCAGCATGAGTTCCTCGAAGCGCTGCGATCGCGCGTGACATCCCCTGCCACCTTCCTAAGGCTGCCCGGATTGGTGAACGCCGTTACAGACAATCTGCACAGCAACCTTTCGATGGACCAACTGCTGACGCTAACGAATCTCGCTCGCAAGGCGCCAAAAGACGCGGTGACCCTGGAAACGCTGCCGGTAATCGAAGGCAAGACCTTTGTGTACATCGATCGGCGCAAAAGCGTCGGAGTTATCCGAAAGATGTTTTTTAAGGACAAGCTGGTTGCTTCCGACCTGGAAATCAAAACTCCCGATATGGAGATCGTTCCTTCTCACCGGCGTAAGCGCCACGCTCACGATGCGCTCCCGCCGGTCGATGGTAAACACCATGATAAGACCGAGACCACACCCGCTGGAGACAGCAGTTCCATCGGTTCTGCAGATACTCCAATGACTGCTCCGACTTCCGGCTCCGCGGCCCCGGAGGCAAGCGCCACGCCTGATAGGCAGGACAGAGCCGATAAGCCAGCCGCCGAGACGCCTAAGACCACGCGACCGGACAATGCCGGGTCGGACGATGTCGGTAAGCCCCCCGCAAAGGGCAAGGACGGAACGGGAACCTCTTCCGGCAGCACCTCCACAGTGGTGAGCGGCTAGTCGTTCTATCGAACCACCTGTCGTGCGTAGGTTATTTGGTCTGCAAATGGAAACGGATCGGACAGATGACATCTGTCCGATCCGATAAAAATTTATCAGCCAACTCACGCAAGTGGCTTACGAACTTCGCGTTCTAGCGTACCTCGCGACCCTCCGCCTGTCGTTTTGCTTTGGCGATCTTGCGCAGGCGGGCCGCAGCTTCGCGCCGACGCTTATCGCTAGGCTTTTCATAATGCTCATGCGCACGAGCCTCTTTGAGAATTCCGCTCTCCATGGTCTGCTTCTTGAAGCGTCGAAGGGCCGCATCGATTCCCTCACCCGGCTTGACAATCACTTGTGCCAAATGTTCATAGTCCTTTCCTTTGCCGTAATGGCATCACAGAGCCGCTCGTGCGGCGAAGACGTTAGTCGTAGTATACCTTAATAAATCCCGATTGTTCGTACCTATTTACACCAACTCTTACGGCGAAAATATCTGTTTCCTCAATAAGTTCACAAGGTAGTCGACTGCTCCGACGTTGCAAGATAATCCGATAACTGCTAAAATAGACGCGTGTCGCCGATTGCCGTGTACGCTTCGGCAATTCTGCCAGGAGGTCATCCTTATCGAACCCCCGATTCTCCCCGTCGCCACTTCCCAGCGCGGAATTTGCCGGCGTTATGGAAACGCCCTGCGCGGGATAGCTATGATCGCGAGCGCCTGTGCAACTGCTGCGCTGTGCCCCGGGACGCTCAAGGCCGATCCGCAGCAGTCTCTCGAGGCGCCGCCGACGGGTATCGCATCCGGTTTGCCGCCTAAAGCCGAAGCGCTTAAGCCTCCCGTCCTCCAGAGCGCGAGCGCGATTCTTATCGATGCCGTGAGCGGTCAGGTTCTGTATGAGCTGAATGCCGATGTTCAGCGGCCGATGGCAAGCACGACGAAGATCATGACAGCACTGCTCTTTTGCGAAAGTGTACCGGACGACGCGATCGTCGTCGCGAGCGACAAGGCGTGCAAGGTACGGGACAGCTCGCTCCATCTCAAAGTCGGCGAAAAGCTGAAAGCCCATGACCTCCTTCGAGCAATTCTCATGCGCTCCGCCAATGACGGCTGTGTTGCGGGCGGCGAATGTGCCGCGGGTTCCGAGGCCGCATTCGTCGAGCGTATGAACACCAAGGCTATACAGATCGGCGCACTGCACACACATTTTATGAATCCGCACGGGCTTCACGATCCCAAGCACTATTCAACCGCCCGAGACCTCGCCACTATCGGCAGGGCGGCCATGAAAGTTCCGCGCATCGAAGAAGTGGTGCGAACACAGAAGATTCGAATAGACCGCTCGATCGACAAAAAAGATGTCACGATGCGTAATCATTCGCATTTTCTTGGACGCTATCCCGGCGCGGACGGCATTAAGACTGGCTGGACAATACCGGCCGGGCATTGCTACGTCGGCTCCGCGACTGTGGGAGGATGGCGGCTGATTACCGTAGTCCTCAAGAGCAAGGACTACGTCAAAGATACGGCCGCGCTAATGAGCTACGGATTTCAGAATTTCGAAACCCATGTCATTGCGCGCTCCGGGGAAGCGGTGGGCGTTTCCCCGGTTTCCGGCGGCCAGGCCGCGACCGTACCGGCCATTGTCAGCGATACCGTCCAGTTCGTCACTCGAAAAGGCGTTTCGCCGCAGATCGAAAAGCGAATCCACCTGGACGGCGTCCCCGCGCCCGTAGAGGCAGGCAAGACCGTCGGATCGATGGAAGTGCTCGCGGACGGCAAGCCGGTCGCTGCCGGAGTGCTGGTAGCGGGCGCCGCCTCTCCGGCGATTTCGGCTCTTCAGTCGTTGCAAAGTGACAATCCGTGGAAGCGGTTCGCATTTACGACTACCATTTTTGCCGTTGGTCTGGTATCCTTACGTTATGGAACAAGATACGGATCACGCATTGCCGCGATTGCAAAAGGCGCTCGCCGCCGCAGGCGTCGCGTCGCGCCGAAGCTGCGAGGCGATGATCGCCGCGGGTAGAGTCTCGGTTAACGGGAAGATTGTCAAGGAGCTTGGCACCCGTGTAGACCCTTCAAAGGACGCGATTCTTCTGGACGGCGAGCCTATCACCGCTGGCGCACCCGCCAAATTCGTCTATATTATGCTGAACAAGCCGGTGGGCTTTGTCAGCACTGTCAGCGATCCTCACGCCTCAAAAACAGTTTTAGACCTCCTCGAACAGGTGGAGGAACGCGTCTACCCGGTCGGCAGACTGGACGCCGACAGCTCGGGACTCCTCCTTCTCACAAATGACGGCGAGTTTGCAAACCGCCTCACGCATCCGCGCTACCACGTGCCCAAAGTGTACCGCGTTCGCGTTCGCGGATTTGTCGGTCGCGATACTGCCATACGCTTGAGCGACGGGATCGAGCTGCCCGAGGGGCGAACCGCGCCATCCGACCTCCGGTTCATCGAATACCACGAACCGACCCAATCCTCCGTTATCGAAGTAACTCTTTTCGAAGGCCGGAACCGTCAGGTTCGCCGAATGATGGAGACGGTCGGCCACCCCGTTCGCGAGCTTACGCGAATCGCATTCGGCAGCCTGCGGCTTAAGGGCCTGCTCCCCGGAACGTGGCGGAAGCTCAGGCCGGAGGAGGTTGCCGGACTGCTCGAACAGGCTCGCGCTACTCCAACGCCAAGGATTGACGAGCGACGCGAGAAGAAGCCCTATCAACCGAGAAACAAGCCGAAGCCCGTGGAGCCGGAGCGCGAGCAGTCGAGATGACGAAAGTCGGTACGGTCGCCCGTAACATTCTCGTCCTTATAATCTCGCTCTGTGCCACGATGGGCTTAGCCTGCCAAAACACGGCGCGAATTCGCCCAAGCGTTCCCAACGGACCTTCGCCAATTTCCGGCTGGCCGCGAACTATCACGGACGACACGGGTGCAACACTTACCCTGACCGCGCCCCCGAAGAGGATCGTATCCCTGGCGCCAAGCAATACCGAGATACTCTTTGCAATCGGCGCGGGTGACCGGGTCGTCGCCGATACGGAGTCCTGTGACTTTCCGCCGGAAGCGAAGAAGGTCCCGCATATTGGCGGCATGAGCGCGGGCGATCTTGAACGGATTCAGGTCGCTCTTCCCGACTTGGTGGTTGCGGTCGGCTCTATCAATCAGAAGCTCATAGGCGCGCTCCATGCGGCCCACATCCCTACCCTGGCCGTACAGCCTCGCACGACCGAGGATGTGCTGGCAACGGTTCGGCTACTGGGAAGGGCGACCGGTCAAGATGCACAGGCGAACCAAATAGCGACCGAAGTCAAGACGAGAATCGATCGCGTCCGCGCGGTTACCTCGCGGGCAGCGAGCCGCCCCAAGACCCTGATCGTCTATAGCTCTAAACCAATCTACACGTCTCCTCCCAACTCCTTTATTCACGACCTTATTGGCGTCGCGGGCGGCACGGACGTAGTTCAGATAGCGCTGCCACAGAATATCATTTCCCCGGCCGTCGTGATCGAGCGCGCCCCCGAAGTCATCATATGCTCGTCGTCACTGAGCGGGCAGCTTCGGGCGCTGCCGGGCTGGGAGAACCTCCCCGCAGTCAAAAGCAACCGATTCTTCTCCACGCAAGGAACGGCTGAGCTTACGCGCCCAGGGCCTCGCCTGGCGGAGGCGGTAGAGCAGCTTGCGCAGTACCTGCACCCGGAACTCTTTTCGACCGGCGCAAAAAGTGGACCACATTAGCGCCACGGCTCCAGCGTCGGAAGTTCCGCCGCGTTCCGGTACGCAGGCCGCCTTGCCGTCAGGCAGGCATCCCTCTGGTGATCCCAATCAAACAGTCTTGAAGCGCGAACTTGCTCCCATACGTCGACACGCGGGCATACTCTTGGCGCTCGGCTTGGCGCTGGTCGCGGTTATGGTTCTCAGCGTGGTAATGGGCGATTCGGACGTTGCCAGAGTTGTGACGCTGCCGCGTGTACTGGCCATCTCCAGCCACCATCTCTTTCACACGGCCCTACCCGACACCAATCTCTTCGATCAACTCGACGCCATCGTCTGGGGACAACGCGTGCCGCGAGCGCTCTGTGGCGCGCTCGTCGGTATGCTGCTCGCCATGGCTGGCGTCGCGTTTCAGAGCCTGCTTCGTAATCCCCTAGCCGATCCCTATATGGTAGGAGTTTCGGCGGGCGCCGCCCTGGGATCGGTCCTTGTCGGATTGGCAACCGCATCCCTTGTCGGGAGCGCCGCCGCAATCGCCGTAATTGCGCCTCCCATCGGGGCATTCATCGCGGGATTGCTGACTATGACCGGAGTTTACGCGCTCTCCCAAAAATCCGGCAGGCTCTCAACGCAGACCTTCCTGCTAGGAGGTATTGTGGTTGGAACGCTACTCTGGTCGGTGATGCAGCTTACGCTCGCGCTGGCGATCCGCGCTCAGGATCCGGGCCGGGCCGCCACGATCCTCTCTCAGCAACTGGGAAGTATCCAGTTCGTGGGGTGGGGCGAAGTGGCAATGCTCGTTCCCTTCGGCCTGGCTGGAATGGTCATTCTCGGCACGGCGTGGCGGGAGCTGAACCTGGTGGCGCTTGGGGAGGAAAGCGCCGCGCACCTAGGAGTGGATGTCGAATCCTTTAAGCGACGGATAATCATTTCCGGCTCGCTGGTAACGGCGGCCGCAGTATCCGTCGCGGGGATCATTGCCTTCGTTGGGATGGTGGTTCCGCATATCGGGCGACGGCTCGTCGGACCCGATCACCGCAGTCTGCTTCCCGCGGCGATGCTGCTCGGTGGATTTGTCATCGTGGCTTCGGATTGGGCGTCGAGGGTATTTCTAAATGGAATCGAGATCGGAGTGATAACTTCGCTGATCGGCGGACCGGTATTTTGCTACCTCTTGCGGCGCAGGCTTGCCCAGCCCTAGGTCAGCAAATTGACGGTCTGCCGAACCGATTGTTCAGGCGGCGATAGTAGTGGATCGGGATGGAGCGGAAACGCTCTCTTGAGGCAACTTAGATTCGCGTCCGTCTCGAATAAGCAGACGGCAATAGTCGCTTAATTTGATAAGGCCAGCCCGTTGGGCAGTATCCAGTTCGCCCGGATACGTCATTAGCATGTCGAGAAGCCCCATCGCCTCTGTCTCCGTGAGGCACACGCCCCGTTCCATGGCTCGATCTTGCACCATTATCGCCCTCTCTCAGAAACGTGTATTTCCTGACCCGGGACGGTGTTCTCGCCAAGAGTCTAGTTCACAGGCCGGCCGAACACTGGCACGGCCTTGTCAATGGCCCCACATTGAGTAGGAAGATTGCGTCAGGGAGCGCGCGCCGTCTCTACTTCACTGTGAAGGGACGTGGAATATTAGACTAATTTGACGACGTTCAACTCCAGATTGTTCAGCCTGGGCCTGGCGCAATCAACATCCGTTACCTAGTTCGACGGAAATTTGCGACTGACGTTACACGCATTTGCGGAGATTGGCGAACAAAGCGTGCAAACCGCAATTTCGGATAACAAGGCATTTCAGGTCGCCTGCTCGAAAAGCGACCGTGCAAAGTGAAGATCGCCCGAAACGAATCGGTCGACCTGGCCCTCATCGCTATACTCCGCGGTCAAGCAGACCACACCCTCGTATTGCCGCCGCTTCAGCTCCTGGGCAACTCTCTTCCAGGAAGCGAGGCCTTCATTGCCGGGCGTCCAATAGATGGACCAATCCGCGACTGGGGCGTCGGGAGCGCTCTTCCGCTTCCAAACGGCATTCTTCAGGTTGACCATGCAGAGGTTCCGCCAGACGATGTCAAGCGCCAGTTCCGGCTCCTCCCCTTGCAAGGCATTGTGCGCGGCGTCCCATACCGCGCCGATAAGCTTCGGATCGTATCCGGCCAGCAGCGCCCTAAGCCCGGAAGCGTTGCTTATGTACCGCCCGGAATGGTTCTGCACGCCAATGCGAACCTTGTGACGTTCAAGAACCGGCAACATCCCATCGAACTCCTTTCGCATTTGCTCTTCCGTGGAAAGGTATCCCTTCGGGCCGATCGGCACCATAACGCGAACAGTCGGAATCCCCGCCGTGCCGCACGCCGAGATCATGGATTCGGTGGCGGCGCCCGCGATGCTGTAGATGGATACATTGTGCGTAGCCAAAGTCTTGACGGCCCTAGGCAGCTCGATCGCCATGTTGTCCGGGTCTACCGGAAACCCGGGCCGAACCGGCAGCTCGATGCCGTCGAAGCCGAGCCAATGTACGAAGCGTCCAAGTTCATCGATCGATTTCTTGGGCCACGGCTTTGTGAATACGGAGAATCTTATTTGGTCGCTCATGGGGTTTCCTTTTTCTCAGGCTTGCTTGCCGGCCAGGGACGAGGCGCTGTAGCCAGGCCATCGCGCCGCATGGCAAGCGCGGCGGGGAGAAACGGTACAACAAAGAGTACCAGCGTCGTTGTGCCCGCATTCAGCCATACGAGGTGTAGGAAGGTCAGATGGAACCGGGCGAAGAGCCAGGAACCCGTCCAATCTGAAATTCCGTTTGTGAAATTCCAGACACTCATCATCACCGCATAGCCCAGCGCCTCGCTTCCTTTTGGCGTCGCGCGAAAGGCGAGATCGTAAACGGGCAAGGTTGCCAGCGTGCCGGTGAGCCCACTGACCGCCGTTATTGCTATGGCGCTCTGGACGCTGTTGTAACGCAGGTAGAAAAGTGTGCCGATCGCATGTACGATGATGCTCGCCGCCAAGAGCGTACGCAGATTGAAGCGCCGGCAGGCAACGAAGTAGAGGATGGTTCCAAGGATGCCGGTTGCCGCCGACACCGTACTCAGGGATCCGATAAGGAGCTTGTTGAAATGAAGCGTGTCCGTTTGGTAAAACAACAGCGGCGTATTGAACCCTGGAGACGCCGCGATAAGGAAGATCATGCCCGCGGCGCTTAACAACGTGCTGCTACGAATGAGCACACCGAACTGTCGTTTCGCCTCCGTCCATACTCCGGTATTCAGTTGTGCAGTCGGCGCCTCGGGCAGAAACAGGAAGAAGAGCGGTACAAGCACCAGATGCCAGAAGGATGCCGCTCCCATTGCAAGGGCAAAGGGATAGCTTGCAAGCCAGCCTCCGATCGGCCCGCCCACCAAGGATCCCACCCTGAACATGGCGATGCGCTGCGCCGTGAGCCGCCCCTCAGCCTTGTGCTGCATCCCGACCTCAACCATGACTCCGCCAAGCGTCGTGCTTGTAAATACGACCGTCAAGTAGA
>JAYTEU010000596.1:0-3600 GCA_043734985.1 Chthonomonadaceae bacterium | reverse complement strand
ATCTCGTCCGCCTCTCCGCGCTCCGCAAGCTGCTCCGCCGCGAACGCCCGAATCGGCTCCAGTATCCGGAAGCGGATATCGCCGTCGCGCTCCTCTCCGACGATCAGCGAGCGCTCCTGAAGCTCGGCAAGACCGGCGACGGCATCGGAAGCGCGGCAGACCGCCTCCGCATCGTCCGCCGCGCACCCACCGTGGAAAACGGACAGGCGCGCGAGCAGCGCCTGCTCCTCCGGCGCCAGCAGATCGTAGCTCCATTCGATCGCCGCGCGCAGGCTCCGGTGACGCTCGGGAACGTCCCGCCGCCGATTGGCGAGCGAGGAGTACTGCTTCTCCAGGCGCTCCAGCATACGCGCGGGGGTGATCGTCTTGGCCCAGGCCGCCGCCATCTCGATCGCGAGCGGCATCCCGTCGAGTTTGCGGCAAAGCGCGGCGACGGTCAGGCAGTTGTTGGAGGTCAGCGCGAAATCCGGCCGAACGGCGCGCGCCCGATCGACGTACAGTGCAACGCTTTCGACTTCAATGAGCCGCTCCGGAGTGGACTCGTCCTCAGGGATGGACAGCACTGGAACCGAATACTCCTGCTCTCCGCCGAGATGGAGCGGCTGCCGCGAGGTGACCAGCAGCGAAAGCTGAGGCGCGCGTTCCAGCAGCAGGCGCGCAAAGCCGACCCCTCCCGCCATCGCGGGCCGATCGCTCTTGCCGACCTGTCCGCCATTTCTCAGAAGGTGCTCGAAATTGTCGAGAACGAGAAGCGACGGCGCCTCGTTCAGCCTTTCGACCGCCTGGTCCAGCGCATCGCCGTTCTGGGTCGGAGGCAGTGACAGCGCGTGCGCCAGCTCGAAGCCGAGCAGGCGAGGGTCCGCCGTACGCGTGAGATCGGCAAACCAGACGCGCCCCGCGAAACGCTCAGCGGCACGGGCCGCGGTCTCTATCGCCAGGCGGGTCTTCCCGGTGCCTCCGGCGCCCGTCAGCGTGATCAGCCGCTCGCCCGCCGCCATCCAGCCCAGGATACGGTCGATCTCCGCCGCCCGCCCGACAAACCGCCCCAATTGCAGCGGAAGCGATAGCGGTGGGCGAACTCCATGGCGAGGCGCGTCGGAAAGCGCGGTGGACGGACTCGTTAACATCGGCCCGGCAGCTTCGCGCCCGACGTTGGGAGGCGGTCCGGGAGGCGCATGCCCGTCGCCGGGAAGCGTGGAGGTCGGCGGGGCGTGCCTGTCGCCGGAATGCGCGGCGGCTGCAGCGCTAGGCCCGGCGGAAGTCGCTGCGCTTGGCCCGGCGTCAGTAGGAGTGCTCGGATCGGTGAGATGCGTGGCGGGAGCGGCGGAAGTCGCTACGCTTGGCACAGCGGGAGTTGCAGCGCTAGGCCCGGCGGAAGTTGGAGTGCTCGGCGCGGCGGGATGCGTGGCGGGAGCGGCTGCCGAATCGGGACCATTTCGGCGTCGTGTCCCGACGACCGTGAACGTCTCTTCATCCGGCGCGAAGCCGCCCGGATCGCTCTGCATCTTATCGGCCAGGGTTCGCGTCATTGCGGCGGGCTGCGCGCTCAAGTCTTCGCGAAGCCGTTCCGCGAGCCGCCGGTACGCGTCCGCTGCCGCCTCGGCCCGGCCGCTCGCCGCGCAGCACCGCATCTGCAGCCGGACCAGCGACTCGCGATAGGGGTCCGCCGTGATCGCCTCGTCCAGGACGCCGGCCGCCGCCGCATACTCGCCCGACTTGCTCAGCCCGAGCGCCAGCGCGTGCAGCGAGTCGGTATGCTTCTCGCGCAAAGCCGGCTGCTCCTGCGCAACCCAGGACTCGTAGTAACCTGGGAGAAGGTCGCCCTTGTAGAGCGCCCGCGACTCCTCCAGCAGCGCGACCTGTTCCCGCGTCTCCGTGGATTTCGCGGCGCGCGCCAGGATCGCTTCCCACTGCGCCACGTCGGTCGAAATCAGGTCCGCGTTCAGCCGCACGGTCGTTCGGTCGGACAGGACCATCGCCCCCGCGCTCACCCCCGGCGGCTCCAGGAGGTTGCGCAGGTAGGAGAGCAGCGTGCTCAGCCGCGACCGCCCCTGCGAAGGCTCCACCTCCGGCCAGAGGATCTCGACGAGCGTCTCGCGGAGGTGGGTCCGCTTCCGGTAGAAGGCAAGGTAGGCGAGCAGCCCCGCGGTCTTCTGCGTGGCGAACCGGGTCGTGCGCTCGCCGGATCGCGATACGCAAAGCCCGCCGAAAAGCTCGATGTTCCAATACGTGTCCATGCCCAACCGTTCTTTCGCGGAAACTCGCGGGATTGAAATCCCGGTCTAAGATTACAAAACCCGCCTTCGCGGGTTAGGTTTTGAGTCCGCGAAGGCGGACTTGGTAAACTTAGACCGGTACTTTAGTGCCGCGTCCCGAAAACTCAATAACCCCCGAGCGCGTTTATCGGCCCGGCAAGGCCGTCGCACTCTCGACGTGCAGCCGAATCTCGCCGACCAGCCGCTCGCTCACCAGAACCTTGAAGCTGTGCGGACCCGGTTTGGTGAGCGTGAGGGGCCGCAAGTTGACGATCAGGTTGCAGGTATGCACCAGGTGGCCGGGCTGGTCCGGCGCCGATACCTGCATCCCGTCCATCCGGAACATCTCCTGCCCATCCTCGTCGATGAACTCGATCCGCACTTGGCACTGCTTGCCACGGTCGAAGGGGTCGGCTTCAAACAGGGCGACGAGCGCGCACGAGAGCTGGCACGGAAACTCCGAAGAGCCGATCTTCTGGAAAATACCCAGCAGGTTCAGCTTTCCCTCCACGCTGATATTGGCGGCATCCGCCAGGTGCCCTACTACAAATCTCATTTCAGCCTCCCGCCGACGAGCCGGATTCCGGTCTTGCCTTAGCCTGTCTCACCCCCACGCCGCAAAAGAGGTGGCCGGTCCGGAACCCGATCCGCCTATCCGTCTCACCCCCACATGGAATTACTCCATCTCCAGCGTCGTACTCCCCATGTCATGCGAGTCGGCACGCTCGACGATCCGCAGCAGGCCAGGCGCAACATTCCAGCGCTCGCCCTGCTCGGTGATGATAGTTACCGTCTTGCGATTATACTGGGTTAGTATGCCAATGAGAGGCGCACGGCCGTCCGGCTGGAAACTAACGCGATCGCCGACCCGAAACTCCAGCATCGCCGAATGCGCCCTCAGTTGGGCCATGACCCGCAGGCGGGCGACGATCTTGTGATTGAGATCGATCAGATCTGCCTCGCTCAGCGCGTCGATGTTGATTTTCATGCGGTCCAACGCACCTCCTACGCTCAACATTCCATAGACATGACTGTGTGCTACGATTCTCCGCCAGGGGTCCGGATACCTTCGGGCGCGTGGCCGGTTTCTCAAATCCGGCGGCCATTATTGGAGGTTGATAAGCCGGCGGTGCGTGCACACCGCATTTGCGTCTGGTAGACGCTTGGTTTTGTATGCCGGGTGTTTCATCACGTGGCCGAGCATCGACCGCCGTCCACACTGCCCGGGAGTTCCCGAGCTAAAGTTGCAGGGAGCGAAATGACACCTGTAGACCTCGATAAGGCAATCGGTTCAGGATATCCGCAGCAGTTGATCCCAGTGCCATCGAAGGAGCGGAAGAACCCG
>JAYTEU010000595.1:0-4079 GCA_043734985.1 Chthonomonadaceae bacterium | reverse complement strand
GCCGCAAGCAGGCCCGGGAGTTTGTTCTTTTGAGTAAACAGAAGGGCCGCCGCCGCCGCGCCAAGCCCGTAGGTAGTATTTCGCCTGCCCTCTTCGCTGGCCGTGGCCGTTCTAGGCGCGACCACTCCAGTGAATGCCACCACGGCGGCGAGAGCAAGAGCTGAAAAGCGTTGAACTTGTACCATGATCATTCTCCTTGCGTGCGTGTTTCCGTGCTTCAATAATTACGACCACTTTAGAAGTTTGTGACACCCGCAGGAACAAAGAATTATTAGAAATTGCTGCTTTCTCCAGTTTGCCGATCTCGTATCGAGGTTCGACTGAAGCGTGATTTGATCGGTGCCGCCCCTCGCAACAAGGCGTCCGGGGCATTGGCAACTGGCAATGCCTCAAAAACCCGCCTGCCAACGGAATAGGCGTTCCGCCCGGTCTAACGTAATTGCCGCTCCATGTGCGGCCAGATGCGCGACGATCCGCTCTCGCGATTCCAGAACGTTCAGGCGCCCGGCCACCTCGAAACTGGCGGTGTAGGCGTCCTCGCATTTGCACCAGCGGTACCCGTAGGATCCTCGCATGCGACCGGTAAGATCGTACTTGGTGAGCAGGAACTTCTGCTGAAGGGTGGCCAGGTAGTGCATTCGACTGCCCTTCTGCTAGGGAAGCGCGGCCGTGGCGGTCGGTCCGTATCGATACACGTGCTCGTAGACACGTAAGGCATTCGGCGCTATCAATCCCTTACTATCACATCCGCTATTATGCTCGCTTTTGACAATTGTTCGGCTTTCGGCTATAATGCGTCTCATCATCAGCCGACGCTACGGTCCAGATTATCGACACTTCCGGGAGCCTATGATGCCACGCGTTGTACATTTTGAAATCCATGCGGAAGATCCGCAGCAGGCGATTGCCTTCTATCAGCCGTTGTTCGATTGGGAGTTTAACCGTTGGGGCGGTATGGACTACTGGCTCATCAAGACTGGCGATGCCGGCGCTCCGGGCATCGACGGAGGTCTCTTACCGCGACGCGCCAAGATTGACGGTGAGGCAGTAATCGCGTACGTTTGCACGGTGGACGTCCCCTCCGTTGATGAGTGTGTTGAAAAGATCGTGACGGGCGGCGGCACGATTGTTATGCCAAAGATTGCCGATCCTCGGCGTGGGATGGCTCGCCTATGGCAAGGACACCGAGGGCAATATTTTCGGCATTATGCAAAACGACCCGACCGCAAGCATGCCGTCGGAAGCCACTCCGTAATTTGAGGAGGTTCGCCATGATCAAAATGTTCACAGTTGCCGCCATTGCCCTAGGGCTGGCAGGCGCACTCGCTGGGCCGGCCGATTCAGAAGCTTCGCCTCCCGCCGTCGCAAAAGCGCTGCTTACCAACGGGCAAAAGAGAGCAGCTAAGCAGCACAAACGCGTACTGGTGATGTTCCACTCAACCTGGTGAGGCTGGTGCAAACGGCTGGATGCCGTTATCGCTCGGCCAGAATTCAAGAAGATGTTCGATAATAACTACGTAATCGTCGAGCTTGACGTTTTGGAAACCGGCGAGAAGAAGTCGAAATATGAAAACGCCGGCGGCGTGGAAACCATGAAGGAGCTGGGAGGCGAGCATTCCGGGCTGCCGTTTTATGCATTTCTAGACGCCAAAGGCAACAAGCTGGCCGACTCGAACGTGATGCCAAAAGACATGAATATCGGATACCCCGGCGCGCCCGAAGAGATCTCGGCATTTATGGAATTGATCAATAAAACCGCCCCTCGGTGGAGCTCGTCGGACCAGGACAAGCTCAAATCTTACTTTGTGGAGAACGCGCCCAAAGCGGATCACTGAGGTCAAATGAAAAGATGAAAAGTTGTCCGAAACCGTACTAATTTTGTGACAAGATCAATTTCACCAGGATTCGCATCGAGCAGTCCATTACAACACAAGGAGTGACACCATGAGCTTGGGAAGCGAATTTAAGTCGTTCATACTGCGCGGAAACGTGGTGGATCTGGCGATCGGCGTGGTTATCGGAGCGGCATTCGGCAGCGTTGTCACGGCGCTGACGAAGGATATCATCAACCCGCTGATCGGGATTCCAGGCAAAATCAGCATCGGCGACCTAAAGTACACCGTAAACGGCAGTACGTTCATGATCGGCGACTTCCTAAACACCGTGATCAGCTTTGTCATCATGGCGTTTGTGATCTTCCTTTTCGTGGTAAAACCGGTCAATTGGCTGATGTCGCAGAAGAAGACCGAGCCGGCAGCCGCGGAGACGACGCGCGAGTGCCCCTTCTGCATCAGCAAGATACCGATTGCGGCCAAACGCTGCGCCTTCTGCACCTCTGAAGTATCGGCGCCGACTACTGCGTAGCTTGCGGCTTTCAACCGAGATATCGTTAAGGTCGATCGACGCCCACGCTGGATGCCACTACTTCCTAGAATGTGTGCAAAAAGCTGGTTTTTGCCCTCTAACCCCCGATTCCGGGGGAACCAGCCGGCGTAACGCACAACTTCTCCCCCAGAATCGGGGGTTGGGCGGCGCCTTTGATACACTTTCTCAGCGTGGGAGTTCCCTCCAAAGGGTGTTCGAAATAGAGTTGGAAATCAGCATCGCATAGTGCTAGTCGGTTGCCCTATCACCCACTCACCCAGACAGTATCAACGCGCCAGCCAGCCGCCGTCGACCGCAAGATGCTGCCGCCAGCGTCATTGAGTGCCTGCAACGTAGTATCAACGCGCCAGCCAGCCGCCGTCGACCGCAAGGATGGCGCCATGTACGTACCGGGAAGCGTCTGAGGCGAGAAACACCACCGCGCCCTTCAGATCTGCCGGGTCGCCCCATCGATTGGCGGGGATACGGCTGAGGATCGCGGCCTCTCTTGCGGCGTCGGCGCGAATTCCGGCAGTCACTTCCGTGGCGAAATAGCCGGGTGCAATCGCGTTTACATTGATACCCTTGGAAGCCCACTCGTTGGCCAGCGCGTGGGTCAATCCAGCTACCGCGCTCTTCGCTGCAGCATAGGAAGGAACCAGAACGCCGCCCTGAAACGACAGCATGGAGGCGATATTGACGATTTTGCCTGGCTGTCCGGCCGCATCGAAATGCCTCGCCGCCGCCTGCGCGAGGAAGAAGACGCTGTTCAGGTTGATATCGAGTACGGCGTTCCAGTCTTCCGCCGAGAATTCAAGCGCGGGCGCCCGGCGAATGATGCCGGCATTGTTGACGAGTATGTCCAGGCGACCGAAATGATCCACGCACCGGGCGAGTATCTCCGCCGCGGACTCGGGCGTCGTGCCTGCCAGATCGTACGTGAGCGCGAATCCCCGGCGGCCAAGCTCCCGAATATCGTCCACGGTCGCGTCCGGCGGCTGCCGGTCGAGGACGGCGACATCGGCTCCCGCCTCCGCAAGCCCCAGCGCCATCGCAGCGCCGATCCCCTGCGCCCCGCCGGTAACCAGCGCCACGCGGCCCTGAAGGCCGAAAGGACTCTCCTGCAAAGCGATTCTCCCCGGAATTAGCGAGCGTATCGAAATTCCTCGAAGACGAAACTCGGTAACTGGAACCGAACGGCGAAGCCCTGATTACTTCTTGAAGCTATCGGCAAATTCCTGTGTCAGCGTCAGGTACCGGTCGCCCATTTCGACGCTGGGCTCGATCTCGGTGCCGATGTACCACGGGTAGAAGGAGGAGAGCAATACCCAGTTCGGGGCCGTCCGCAATCGCCTGGTTCCAGAGCGCCCGGTAGAGCGCGTCCTCCTCGCTCTGGACCAGCTTGCGCCCGGGCAGGGCATGTGTCGGATTGTACTTGCGGTCATCGCAGCCCGGCACGAGGGTCGTGATGGACATCTTTCCCCACCCTATGCAGTAGTTTTATTACAATTATGCACGCCAGAGAACTGTCTCACCCATTATAAACACACAGGGGCCACGAAGTAGCTATGGTCGTCCTCCACGACGAAGTTGTAGACCTTATAGCCTTCCGCTCGCCGGTTCCACGTGATCGACTGGACGACCAGCGCCGGACCCGCGCGCGTCACAGTGGCGTTGCCGATTGCCAGGCCGCCTGCCGGTACAAAGCCCTTGCC
>JAYTEU010000594.1:0-2181 GCA_043734985.1 Chthonomonadaceae bacterium | reverse complement strand
CCCTGGTACTTCCATTCGTCCACCAGCGGCTTGCCGTCCAGGAAGACTCTCGCGCCGTCGTCCGTGGTCGTCTCGATAATGTAATCGCCCGGCTCGATCTCGAAGGCGCCCTCCGCGACCGTGGCGAAGTAGTCGTTCGGCACTTCGCGCGGAATGCGGCCCGGCACGAGGTCGAGGTTATTGGTATCCATCTGGGCAAGCTGCTTGCCTTTGAGCAGCGATTGGAACGCATCCGGCTGCGTGCGCGGCTCCTGCGTGGCTTTGTCGTAGCGGTAGAAGCGCACGTGCCAGTCGATCGGCACGAAGAACTGACTGTATCCGAAGGAAACCGGCTTGCCCGAGGCGGTCTCGATGCCCCGATAATCGGTGGTTTTCGCGCCGACGTACTTCAGCTCGATCTTAACGCGCGCTGCGCCCGAGGCCGGCCGCCGAAACTCCACGAACCCCGGCACCGTGCCGCTTGAGGCGCTGAGTGTACCGCCCTCGACCTTCGCTGCCGTCCACCTGCCCTTCGGCCCGAGCACTTCGAAGGCCAGCGTTCCCGATGCGGCGTTGGGCTTAGCTGCCGGACTCGGCCAGAGGAGCGGCGAGCGGAAATCGTATGGGCCCCAGCGATCGACGAGGATGTAGCCGCGCCCTCGTGGTTCGCCGGGCTTGAGGAAGGGGTCTTTCCCGGTGGGCAGCGGCTCCGGCGCGAGCTTCAGGGCTTCCGGGGGCGTCTCCATAAGGGCGCGGCCGGCGGGGTCCGCGCCCACGCCGATCGGTTTCGGCGTCTTCAGTGGATTCCAGTTCGTTACGAAGCGCTTGCGATAGCCGTCAGGACCGTCAGGATAGGGGAGGATGAGGTTCCCGCTCGGCTGCATCACTGCCGGGAGCATACCCTCGCGCGCGCCCGCCACGGTGGCGCGCCCTTCGCTTGCCGCATCCCACCCAGCGCCTAGACCGAGCACGCGCGCGGCGGGCCAATCCGGGACGGGGTGGAGTGAATTGAACGCCGAATCGCCCATCGCCTTCCCGCCGGCCATGAGCGAGGTATCCAGCTTCCCGCCGACAAACCGGAACTCCTTGAACGGACCGCGAATGTCGTAGAGCGTTCCGATCGGCCCGTATCGGTTAGGCCCGAGGCTGAAATCCGAGGTGGCTTTCAACTGAAGCGCCGCCCCGGCGTCTGTCCGAGTTAAGGCTTGCGAGTTTCGGCCGCTGCCGCCGGAATTCATCGTGATCTGCGCGAACACGTTTCCGCTCACGTCGTAGCCATGGCTGCGCGTGTCACGGCGCTTGGGATAGCCCCATTCCGGGTCTTGCTTCTCATTCTGCCAGACGTGGATCGCGCCGGCATCGCGGTAAAAGATGTTGCCTCGTATCGCGTTATTCTGGCCATGCTCGATGGCGATTGCCTCGGCATTGTAGGCGAACACGTTCCCGAGGACCTTCGTGTCGTAGCTGTATCCGCCCCAGATTCCGTGCCAGCACTCCATCAGCAGGTTGTCGGCAAAGGTGTTGCGGCTGAAAGTAGCTTCGATTCCGTTCGTGGGTGCGTGGCTGAAGTCGTTGCCGTAGAGCAGGTTGTCGTTGCAGCCGCCCTGTCCCGTGTCCATCGTGGTCTGTCCCGCCCACAGGAAGAAGCCATCGCCGCCGTGCGTCACGGAGTTGTAGGCGAACACATTGCGGTGGCTCTGCTCGTAGATCAGGATGCCGGCGCTGTCCTGGCCTCGGTTGTAGACGCCGTGCGAATAGCCGCGCACGCACCAGTCGATCTTGTTGTGCATGATCCGGTTATCGCTGGACTGGTACATGCCGAGCCCGATCGCGCTCAGGAACGAGAAGTCGCTGTTCCAGGCCAGCCCTTTATTGCACTCCATCAGCATAAGCCCGCACTGGCCGCCGCGTATCGTGACGCCCTTTACCTCGAACCCGTCGCACCGGCGGAGGTAGATGCCCGCGCCGTAGCGCAGCCATTCGTCCTTCTCGTTGCGGTGGAAGCTCATCCAGTCGGAGAGGTCCTCGCGTTCGAGCGTGCTTGCCAGGCGCTGCTTCCAGTTGTAGGAGAAGTCGCTGTCGAGGATCTTGAGGCCCGGCGCGTCGTAGGCCGCAAGCCCGAGCATGTACCCGCGTACCCGGACATTGCGGATCGTGACATTGCGTCCTTCGACGCGGATGCCCGTTCCCTTGCGCTCGTCC
>JAYTEU010000593.1:0-3551 GCA_043734985.1 Chthonomonadaceae bacterium | reverse complement strand
ATGCCTGGAGAGGTGCCTCCAGGCGGAATCGAGGCAAATATGACCCGGCATTTTCGCCGATTTTGGCGATTTTCCGATTACTTTCACAGCCCCTGAACGGCTTCGCTAGGGGGCCTGCGGCCGAATGCCCCCTCCGGGGCATGAATCCTGACCGGAGGGTTTTGCGAACCTACTAACGGCTAATGATTGACACACTCATCCACGGCTATACAATGCATTTACAATTGGCTGCTCGCTCAATTGAAAGACGACGGAGGCGAGAGAGGCTGGCAATCGTCAATGATCGGGCATGGTTGGGTCTTCAGAATATCGAAGCGAGGCGCTGTACAGCAGGCGGCGCCCAATACATGCGGGGACAGGGCCATTCAGTTCTCAGAGCGCGGCACTGAAGTACCGGTCTAAGATTACAAAGTCCGCCTTCGCGGACTCAATGCAACCCGCGAAGGCGGGTTTCGTAAACTTAGACCGGGATTTCAATCCCGCGCGGCTTGCGCAGACTGGAGAACTGAATGACCCTGATGCGGGGAGGATCTGGCAGGAAAGGGTTTCGATCATGCAGAATTGCCTATTATTCTGCCGTAAACTAAAACGAGGATAACATGGCACTAATTGCTTGCCCGGAGTGCAACAAACAAGTCAGTGATCAAGCTCCCGCTTGCCCTCACTGCGGCTTTCCGATCAGCCGCCCCGCTTCCAAGCCGAACGGCGCAGTGCAATTGATGAATTGCCCCGACTGCAACAACGGCTGGGTACAGTCAGCCTGCGGGTGTTGCTAAGGCGCGGGGTTTGAGGAATGTCCGGTGTGTAAGGGCGATGGACGGATTCCGGGCTATCCAGACGAGATTTGCTACAATTGTCACGGAATACCTCGAAAGACATGCGGATGCTGCGCAGGGCGGGGCAAGGAGACTGAGAAATGTGAGACTTGTAGTGGGGTAGGCCAATTACCTATCCAGCAAGTCCAATCCCTACTAAAACGCAGAGAGGAAGTTCGTCAAAAGCAGGCACATGACGAGGCTGAGCGACAACGCACGCAACGGGCCGAGCGGGACGCGGCGGACGTACGTAGAAAAGCACAAGAGGAGGCCGATCGTCCCAGGCGAGAAGTGGAGGCAGCACAAGCCGCGGCGCAGTCTGCACTCGCAAATGCTCGCAGGGAAGCGGAAGCAATTCGTAATGCTGCAATACGCAGGGCCGACGTCGATTTGTCGGCGGAGAAGGCCAGAATTGATGCGCACGTCGCATCTACAGCAGACACAGGAAAAGTCGGTGCCAGCATTGGCTACGGGTGTTTCACAACTCTCCTCGTCCTTGGATTGCTGATGGCACTCGCAATAATTCCAGGTTTCCGAGACCTTATGGATCACCATAAAGACAGCCCGCTGGTAAACCTACTCACATGGTTCTTTTATGCGTTTGGATATTTTGGATGGCTAACGATTCCAATATTATTCCAGATAGTGAAACTGGCAAAGAGAGGGACTACATCGGTACGCGCGCAGCAAGAAGGCGAAATGGCAGCACAAAAGCGCGATATGGCTGTACGCAGTGCTGAAGAAGCCTTCTCAAAGGCAGTCAAACGGTAGATTAGGCTTCTCGCTTCGTCGTTGTATTGCGCTTCTCATTTGTCGTATCGCAGGCACTGACCTGCAAAGCCATTACAGGTAGGGGCTTCTTCAGTTTCGCTACATTCCGGTTGCAGCGCCGCCCCCTCCCCCACTCATATACAATGGCGTGCGTGCTATTCCTCTTTCCCTCACGGCTCGCGCACCCCTTACGGGTTCGGCTGACATAAGGATGGCAGTGGCCGGGGGCAGGTCGTGGGTGCGATCAGATGTCGCCAGCCCCGCCGCAAATCCGGCCGTTGAGGAATTGTAGGTTGTCAATTACTCTATCCCACTCTGGGCAGAAAATACTCCATGCGCATGTCAGCCAGAAATGGTAATTCCTGACGATATTGTTTGAGGTCGCTGATGCAGAGTTCGGTGGAGAGCATATAGGGGGTGGAGCCTAGATGGGCCAGGATGTTTCCGCGCGAATCGATTACGGTACTGCCGCCGGAATACCTGTGCAGCGGGTCATTGCCGCAGCGGTTGACGCCGACGACATAGGCCTGATTCTCGATTGCGCGGGCCTGGAGGAGAGCGGTCCAGTGAGCGGTGCGCCTTTCCGGCCAGTTTGCTATCACGACGAATACTTCCGCCTTCTTCCGCACGGCGTGGCGGAACACTTCCGGAAACCGCAGGTCGTAGCAGATGAAGGGCGCGACCATCGCATCGCCGCATGGGACGACGACCGGGCCGTCTCCGGGCGAATAGTGATCTGCCTCGCCCGCAAAGGTAAACGGGTGCATCTTGCAGTAACGAGCCGCCTCCGTTCCGTCGGGGGCAAGCATCACCGCCTCGTTTCTCCCCTTTCCGTCCGCTCCGGCCGTTACCAGGCCGCCCAGGACAAAGGTTTTGTATTCGCGGGCCAATCCTGCCAGGAACTGCTGCGTCTCGCCGCCCTCCTGTTCGGCTATCGACGCCGCGTTCATGCTGAAGCCCGTGGCGAACATTTCGGGCAGGACCAAGAGGCCGCCTTCGGGCGGCGGCTGCGATCTTAGAAGCCTGCTGATTTTGCCAAAGTTGGTGGGCTTGTCTTCCCATTCGATATCTATTTGACAGAGTGTGACGTTCATTGGGGTTCCTCTAGGTGGGATGCAGACATGGTGGCCGGGTCGATAAACGACCCGGCAAAGAGGCCTTCGGCCGGGCGTGCTCCGCACGCAAATCCAAGTTCGCAACCCTGTTCTAGGCGCATATGTTGGAGCTTTGTGAGAAATCAGCCAGGGCGCGATTACGAAGTTAGTCCCCGGTTGCGAGTAGGGATTTGAGACCATGCACCAAACGGCGAACGCCTTCCAGGACTAGAGGCTGAGGGAGTGCGGCGTAGGCGACACGCAGATAGCACCCCTCTGTGACGCCGAAAGCTTCTCCTGGTATTACGGCAACTCCGTGCTCTTCTATCAGCTTTTCGGCGAGATAGTAGGCGCTTTTATTCGTTCGAACCTTTATGAAAAAGTAGAACGCTCCTGCTGCGGGCGTTACGGTGCAGGCCGGCACCAGTGCATGGAGCTGTTGGAGCACTTTTCCACGGGTTTCAGCGATCTCGATGAGATGCCGATTGGCATACGAGGGGCCTGCTTCCAGCGCGGCCAGGGCGGCAAACTGGTTTATGATCGGGGGACAGATAGTCAGCGTATCTTGCGCCTTATAGACATCGTCGATCAGGGCCTCCGGGATGACCATGTATCCCATGCGCCAACCTGCAAATCCGTAAGCCTTGGACAGCGTGAAAAGCGAGATCGAGTGCCGGGCGCTCTCCGGAAATGCGCCGGGGGACGTGTGGGCCACGCCATCGTAGACGAAATCTTCGTAGGCTTCATCGGAGATATGGAATATTCCACGCTCGCGGCACATCGAATGGATCGCTCTTAGCTCCTCTTCGCCATAGACTGCGCCGGTGGGATTGTTCGGCGAGACAGTGACTATGGCACGCGTCCGGTTCGT
>JAYTEU010000592.1:0-4714 GCA_043734985.1 Chthonomonadaceae bacterium | reverse complement strand
TGCCATCGATACGCGCATCCGAGTGAACAGTCCGGCCATGGAGGTGATGGCGATCGACAGTCCCTGGCTCTCGCTGCTGACCTACGGCGTCACCGATCCGGATATCCACGCGCGCGCCGCTCCCTTCCGTGCCGATGTGGCGTACGGGTCCGTCGCCGGCGATAACAGCGCGTACATGGCATTCGGCCCCGTGACGAAAATTTCGCCGCATGGAGCGCTGCTTTATTTCCAGAAGCCCGCTCGCTTTCCCTACCTCGCCTTGGAAAAGCGCGCCGGACTTGCCGGTCTCTTCAGCCCGATCATCGGTGGCGCGCGGGACTATTCAGATGGAATCGTGCCGGTCTGGAGCGCGGTGATACCGGGCGGCGCGCCCGGCGCTTCCCGTATCGTTCCCGCCTCGCACGATACGTACTTTACCGATCCAGGCACGCTGGAATACACCGCGAGATGGCTGAACAACGCCGCTCTGCCGACAGGAGACACACTGAATCCGCTGTGGAATACGCCGATTCAATCCAGGGATGGGCGGAAGCGCTGGGAGTTTCGCGAAGGAGAGATGGCCCCGGACGGCCGAGGCACGCTCTACGGGCGCATCGACGGAATCGGGCGGATACTGCCGGGCGCACTATTCCCGGCTCGAAGCCTGGCGCTGCGACGGGAGACCGAGGATACCGTCCGCGTGGAGTGGAGCGCGCCCGCCGGAGGGCATCTGCGGCGCGTAACGCTGTATGAAGGCGATACGGGAACCGGCGAAAATACGCCTGGACACTTGCGCAAACTTCGGACAGTGGAGGGAGTGATTGAATCCGGGCAGTCTTTCGTCGTTCTGGGCGGGCTGCGCAAGGATATGCCCTACTATATCGTCGCCGAAGCGGTCACTCCGAACCGGCCCGATCCTTCGATAATCGTAAAGAGCGAACCAACACGGGTGCCGGAAAATTAGGCTGCGGCCCTACCTTACAGCTCTGCCTTGGCCCTCGGATTGCCCTGGCTGTCCATGTCGTACACGATGGGCACGCCGTTGGGGATGTTCAGTTCGACGACCTGCTGTTCGCTAAGGTTATCGAGCTTCATCACGATGGCGCGCAGGCTGTTGCCGTGGGCCGAAATGATGACGTTCTTACCCGCCTTGAGCGCAGGCAGAATCTGCTCCTCGAAATAGGGCAGGGTGCGCGCTGCGGTCTCCTTGAGGCTCTCGCCGTTGGGAGGCTTGACGTCGTAGCTTCGCCGCCATAGCTTCACCTGGGCATCTCCGAATTTTTCGGCCGTTTCCGCCTTGTTCAGCCCCTGGAGGTCGCCATAGTGGCGCTCGTTGACCGCCTGGTCGTAATGGGTCGGAACGCCTTCCTGGCCCGCGCCGCGCAGGCAGATGGTCAGGGTGTCCTGAGCCCGTTTTAGAACAGACGTGAACGCCTCGTCGATATGGATTCCGGCCAGATGGATCTTCTTACCTGCCTCCTCCGCCTCTTTCATTCCCATCTCGGTGAGGGGCACATCGATCCAGCCCGTGAACCGATTCTCCAGGTTCCAGGTCGACTGCCCATGCCGCAGCAAAATCAATTTCGCCAATCTATTGTCCCTTCAATGTCCGTACAAGAGTAGCTGTCAGCCAAGATTCTCTAAGGCAAATGTGAAATCCGCCATCGTGAGGGCGCGGTCCTTTGTGCTTGTGTCCTTGCTGTCCGCGATCCGCATTAACGCCTGCAGCCCCGCCTCGTTCACGAGCGCCTTGACGTCCGCGCCGCTGTAACCGTTGGTCATGCGGGCGAGCTCCGCGATCTCCACATCCGGCGCTAGCTGCGCACGGCGGGTGCAGAGGCTGAACAGCTCCACGCGGGCATCGAAATCGGGTATCGGGATCTCGATCTCGCGGCTCAGGCGGCCGCCGCGCCGCACCGCCGGGTCGAGCATGTCGGGCCGGTTGGTCGCGCCGACGATGAAGACGCGGCTGTTGGAGGTAAGGCCATCCATCTCCTGAAGGAACTGGTTGACGACCTTGTCGGAGTGGATCGCCACGCCGCCCTGGCGGATCGGCAGCAGCGCGTCGATCTCGTCTACAAAGATGATGCAGGGCGGGTTGGCGCGCGCCTTTGCAAACAGGTCGCGGACGCGCTTCTCGCTCTCGCCGACGTACATCTGGTTGACATCTGCCGGAGTGATCGCGTAGAAGTTACACCGTGCCTCGTGCGCCAGAACGCGGGCGATGGTGGTCTTGCCGGTTCCAGGCGGCCCTTTCAGCAGGATGCCTGTCGGAGCCTGCACGCCGAGGTCGCGCGCCAGGTCCGGCTTTTCGAGCATAAGCTGCATCTGCCTCAGCTCGCGCTTGGTCTTCGGGTTGAGCACCAGGTCGTCCCAGGTCTGTGTCTCCGCGGGATCGTCGACGACCTTGTGGGCGCGCGCCGCGGGACTCGCATCCAGGCCCTTGGCGAAGCTCTGGTAGGCGTTGTTGGCAGGCTCAAGCTCGGCGGCGCGCTTCGCGGCCGCTTCAGCCTCCACCCGGCGGTCGGTGGCCTGGAAGCATTTCGCGAGGTAGTGGAAGGCGCGCGCGTGCTCGGCGTCCCGCTCCAGCACGGAGTTGAGGTAGTAGACGGCGTCGTCGATGCGCTGCCGGTAGCCCCGGAACTTCTTGCCGCGATCTTTCGCCGTCTGGTCGAACCCGAGCGCCTGCGCTCCTACGGCCATCGCCATATCGGTCAGCGACGGCTTTTCGTCCTCGGCCAGGTTCCAGAGGCTCCATCCCAGCCGGAAACGCGCTTCCGTGCTTTCGGGGTCCAGGGCGACGGCCCGCCGAAACAGCTCGACCGCGCCCAGCCAGCGGTATTCTCGGGCGGACTGCATGCCCCTTTGCAGGGCCTCATCCAGTGTCGCCGGTGGTGATTCAGGCATAGTTCTTTCGATACGGAATCGCGGCCCGATAGTGTGCCGGGCCGCGATTAGAATGGTAAACGGAATACGTCTATTGTACCCGAAAACGCGAATCCTCGCCGGGCGATGCCACCGTTGCTCCTGGGCTGGGGCTGCCCTGATACTCGTACGCTTTGCCAGACGGTTCTCAACGAGCAAAGCGCCGACGCCAAAGCAGGCGCCAACACAGCGCTCAATTGGCTCAATGGAGAATTGGAACTGGTCATCGCTTCACAGCGCGATACTGCCAACGACGCCCAAGAACTCGTGCGTGGCTCGCAGGCTGGAAATCAGGATGCGCGGCCCGGAGCCTTGCTCCGCGCTTCCTGCGAACCGGAAGAGAAGGGTGAACCACGGCGAGTACGGCTTACACTATGGCAGCGGGGATTTGGGAACGGGAAGTAGGCAGTCGAGATGGAGGCCGCCCCGAGGCTCATTCATGAATATAGTGGGCATCCGCCTCAGGATTGTAATTAAATTTCATGATACTCGGCGCACCAGTATCTCGCGTCGGCCGTTATGTACGCTCTGATAACGTTCGCCGTGGAATCGGCATCACCAGGCGGCTAGGATGTTTGTATCATGAGCGCTTGGAATCCGGCTTGGCGAAAGAAGACAGTATCCAGAAATAGCCGTTCTGAAACGCGCATTCGTTAGGCCGCTGTCTGACGTTTCGGTGATCCCGAAATATAATGGTCGTGTTCTGTTGACCAGTCTTCGGGGCCGTCCACTGTACCTGTCAGCTTGTCCAGCACGTCCCACGCGTTCGGACCGCCGTCACTCGGTCGCTCCTTATCAGTTCGGGTGTCCGGGTTTTGCGGAAGGTTGGGCAGCTTCTCTGCAATCCACTCGGCTGGAGTAGTTCCTTCCTCTTCCGCCAATCTCTGCAAAGCGTTGTAAACAGTGTCCGGCAGTTCGATTAATCGGCTCATTGTTCTTGCCTCCCTACATCCATTATAGCAAACTTCCAACGGTTGCCGGCGGGTATCGGTAGTATACGGCTAACCATGCTCCAGCCGCAGATCCGCCCATCACCGGCACCGTATCCTATCCCGAAGGGATTACGTCCTACAGCCCTGTGTTGGCCTACGGCCTACCCCGGGAACCGGCCCTCAGCTACCGGGGATCGGCGGACTCGGCGTTGACCCACGATCTACTCCCGGAAATCGGCGAGCACGGTGTTGGCTACCGGGGATCGGCGCCCGGTGTTGGCCTCAGCGCCGCCAGCAAACGGTTGACATAAGCGTGCGCGGATGCTGCGAGATCGTCATAGTCGTCCTGAGTGTCCGTAGTCCGCGCTCCGTTCAGAAAGAACGCCGCGCGCGCGGGGCCAATGCTGTCGATCGTCTGATAGGCTTGCCGTAGAAACGCCATTGCCTCCGCGGCATCTTTGTCGTCCAGCATCCGGCGGAGCGAGTCTGCTACGGAAGCAACGCCGCCTTCCACATTCATCAAAACGTAGTGCAGGTCGAACGCATCCTTGGGCTTCTCGCGCAGATGGATTGCGCGCGCCTTCAGCACGATAAATGAGGCCGGTCCACAGACCCAGATAGATCGCTCGGCGCGCTCGCCGCGAATCGTCAGTCCGGAGATCGGTATCTTGCGCTTGTCCCGTTCAAGGTCACTTGCTTCATCTAGTCGCCCAGAATGGTAGCTACATGCAGCAGTGTCTGTTGGACGCGCTCGTAGGTTTCAGGTGAGTAGTCCTGTATCGTCTTTCGCTCGTCCATCACTCCTCACTCTCCTGACCCGCGTAGGACCAGGCCAGATGCACGCGCCTGAGCTCCGCCCCCGCCTCTTCGGCGCGCTC
>JAYTEU010000591.1:0-13348 GCA_043734985.1 Chthonomonadaceae bacterium | reverse complement strand
ATGCCTGGAGAGGTGCCTCCAGGCGGAATCGAGGCAAATATGACCCGGCATTTTCGCCGATTTTGGCGATTTTCCGATTACTTTCACAGCCCCTGAACGTGTTCGCTCGGGGGCCTGCGGCCAAATTGCCCCTCCGGGGCATAAATGCGGCGCTGCAGGCAGTTCGCGCTTATTCAGGACCAGTGTCTGCTTGAAATGGCATCTAATATCGCCCGCGTGGCAGGGTATAGAGAAGGCCCGCCCGCGTACTTTTGCTATCGCAATACGGTTGTGAATTGAGACAGCCAATTTGATCCGCAAGTGTTACTGAATAAAGGAGACAAAGAGATGGATAAATCAGGGATTGGTGCATTCCTCATGGTGGTGGGAGTAATCATCATCGGCGCGAACGTTTACCATGGGCTCCACGGCTTGCCTGCCGCTGTGTTAGGTTTTGGCGCGGGCGCCGCCAGCTTCTATGTCGGGTACAGGTGGGTACAAGGCAAGAGTGCGAACGGGCCAGGCTGATCGCACGCAGTATGTGGATGCCTGCTTCTCGACCTGCTAGCACGCCGAGAAATTGCTGAGAGGGAGGACGTGGAATGCGCTCACCAGTTCGGGCGCCTGAACCAACGACTATTTCGTACTACCATGGAACCTCAGCGTTGGCGGCGGCGTGCATCTCAGTGGACGGATTTCGGCTGCTCCCTACGAGTCTGCGGCGGTGGGGTGAAGGTGCGCTCGGCAAAGGGATTTACATCACGCCGGAGCCGGTAACTTCCTACTTCTTCGCCGAACTCGGCGACCTCAATGGGGGACAGGATTCGCGGTGGTATGTAGTACGGGTGCGGATGTCGCCGGGCACCCGCATCCTCCGTCTGGATGGAAATTACGATCCGCGCGTCATCAACTATCTCGGTCGAGAGTTCGGCAAGAACCTGTTCACACCAAAATTCGACCGTGCGATTCCTGCCAACAAGCATTTGAGCCGCGTCGAACTGATTAGCCTGGCCAACTATCTGTGGATCCGCGGTGAGGACGAAAAACGTGGAGGCATCGCCGCGTGGTCTGGATTGGAGGCCCAGGGTCCATTGCGGCGCTATCTTCTGAAGCATAAGTACGATGGCATGGGGTGCATCGAGACGCACATTGGAGTGGTTGTCTTCAATCCCTCAAAACTGGTGGCCGATGGGATATTCCAAATCGCCCATCCATCTCGGGCTGCCGTGGATTCTCACGGGGCGGAGTGTCTAGAAGAATCCAATCCATGGCACGTAGCCACTAAAGCGGCAGAGGGTATTTGCGTGGTGGTGAAAGCTGTTCCCAAGCTGCGCGACGACTTGGCTAGCGCTGCGTCCGGCTCAGACACAGCATCGGCGCGATGGCTCTATGCTAAGCGGCGCCAGTAGGGTATCCTGTATTCATGTTCCGAGAGTACCGTCCTTGAGGAGAAAAAATGACACAGTCGGTTGTGGTACATTCAGAAGAGATTGATAGCGGAAAGGCCGGACGCTTCCTCGGAGAGCGTATTTCCCTGGAATTCGATGGCCAATCGCCTGACGTTCTCATCGTTTTCGCCTCACCGATACATGATTTTGCAATCTTATTGCAATCTCTCGATCTAACCTGTAACCCAACGACAATGGTCGGTTGCTCTTCCGCCGGGGAGTTCATAAGCGGATCCTTCGGTGTCAGTTCCGCCTGCGTTGTGGCGCTGCGTTCTTCCGAAATGCAGTTTGCGGCCGGAATTGGGCGAGAGGTGGGAACAGATCGCAAGTCCGCCGTGCAGCAGATCGTCGCTTCGTTTCAGGGACTGTCCGGACAGGAGTTTGTCTTTCGTTCCGCTCTCGTTCTCACGGATGCACTGGCAGGCTATGCGGAAGAGTTGGTGGAGGGCTTGACGCTCGCCACCTCCGGACGCTATCAACTCTTCGGAGGAGGAGCGGGCGACGATGCCCGCTTTAGCCGTACCCATGTATTCCACGGCACGGAAGTCGTCACCAATGCCGCGGTCGCTCTGGAGATTCTTTCCCATAAGCCACTTGGCATTGGAGTACAGCACGGGTGGCAACCCGTGGGACGGCCCATGCGCGTGACCCAAGCCGAAGGAAACCGGGTTCAAAGCATCAATGCAGTACTTGCGGTGGATGTGTTCCACAAGCACGCCCAGGCTACAGGACAGTCGTTTGATCGCGAAAACCCGCTTCCTTTCTTCCTGCACAACATCCTTGGGATCGATACCGGCAGCGGGTTTAGGCTCAGAGTTCCACTCAGTGTTCAAGAAAATGGCGCTATTGTCTGTGCGGCGGAAATTCCCACCGGTGCGACCGTGCATATTATGACCACAAGCAGCATGTCGGCATCGGAGGCGGCCGCCGAGGCGACGGAAACCGCGCTCGCCCGCCTTGGGAGCAACTTACCGGAAGTGGCTCTCTTCTTTGACTGCGTCGCGACGCGCCTTCGCATGGGTGGGGAATTTGGCATGGAGTTGCACGCGCTTCAAGAGACACTTGGCTCGGCTTCTTATGCCGGCTGTAATACCTACGGTCAAATCTCCCGCGCGGAAGGTCAGTTCAGTGGATTCCATAACTGTACGGCAGTGGTGTGCGTCATCCCAAAATAAGGTTGCCCATGGCTTCTTCTGAGTTGCTTGCTGAAATCGTGGCCCTGGCAGATCCTACTGGCCGGTCCGAAGCCGCGGCGCGGCTAGCATGGCGCCTAGGAGCGGACGCGCTTATCGTGTTTTTGAAAGACCAGGAAATTGGTCTTCTCCTTCCGGCGCCGGGATTTATTCAAACACTTCCTGGCGGCGATGCCTGGCAGAGTTTTCTCGCAGAATGCGTCGAGCGCTCCTCGTATACCGGCTTGCTTCCCTGGCCAAATGCGGAAGAGACCCGATCCGCGCTGAGTATTATGACATCCGACGAGGTAGCGCTTGTCCTTCTCGGAGGCTGCCCTCATAGGGAGCCTCTTGAAGAAGTGGCTATCCTCCTCCCTCTTTTAGGCGCGAGCTTACGTGGAGAATACGAGGCTCGGTTGGCCACGGTGCGCGCAGCGACAGAACGCGAAGCAGCAACTCAGGCGGCCTCCCTCGTGAAAGCCCTGGACACGGCGCATCGCGACCTTCAGCGTGCCTTTCAGGAAATCGGAGCACTCAACGACCGTCTGCAGCGGCTTATTGTTGAAACCCACCACAGGGTCAAAAATCACTTGCAGGTACTGGGAGCAATGGTAGATATCCAGCTCATGGGCGGGGATGAGAGCCTTCCCGCCGATGAATTTCGTCGAATCCAGACCTATATCCGTACTCTCTCTGATGTCCATGACCTACTCACTGAAACGTCCAAAGCAGGCCATCTGGAAGAAATGGCGGCAGTCAAGCCGATCCTGGAGCGGCTGATCCCAACGCTACAGAAAACGGTCAACCGGGAGGTGCGGTATCGGTGTGACGATGTTGTCCTTCCTGTAAAGAAAGTCACGTCACTCATCCTGCTCACGAGCGAACTGGTAAGCAATGCTATCAAGCACGGTGAGGGAACGATCGAAGTCTCCTTTGACGTTCAGAATTTGACGGCCACTCTGGTTGTCGAGGATGACGGTCCTGGTTTTCCTGAGGACTTTGATCCCCTGTTAGCGGCGAACACAGGGTTGGGCCTCATTCAATCGTTTGCGGAATTTGACCTCCGTGGACACCTCCGCTTCGAGAACCGGACGGAAGGGGGTGGACGTGTCGTGGTCACGTTCCCCCTCGAACGCTCCCCGTTCCTCGAATCATAAGGCCTTCCAATACATGGACCGATAAATGCCTGTCGCGCCAACAATCCGCCGCGTGGGGTAAGATAGCTCTATAGCCGTGACTTGGCCGGGGGACATAACTATGGGGGATTTCACTGACACGTTGTGCGAAGCCTGGCGGGCGGACAGCCTGTCGAAGCTGCGGCCGGCACGTGGATTTACGCTTGTCGAGCTGCTTACCGTCATTGCCGTGATCGCGGTGCTTGCCGCCATCCTGTTTCCGGTGTTTGCGACCGCGCGAGGCAAAGCGCGTGAGATTTCGTGTGTCTCCAACCTGCGTCAGATCGGCGTAGCGATCTCGATGTACACGCAGGATTACGACGGCCTTTACCCGTACGGCGTGGATCCGGCGGACAAGCTGACGCCGCAGATATGGAGTACGTTTCCGACTTTCATGAACGAGATTGCGACCATCCCCTATCTTCATGAGGCCCTACAGCCCTATATTAAGTCCAAAGAGCTGTTCCACTGCGCCTCGGATTTCGGCTTCGATATCGAGGATTTCACGGGCCTTGAAATCGATCCCAAGGGCAACCCAAAGAACGCCAGCCCGTCCAGCTACGCAAAATTCGGCACTAGCTACTATTACCGCACGGAGATTACGTTTAGGCACGGGGGCGAACAGACCTTCTCCAATCCGGCGGAGTTGAACGTGCTCTTCGACGGCGACGGTAAGTGGCACGGCGGACTGCTGGACCGCCGCTATATAACGCTATTCGGAGATACGCATACCAAGAACATTCCACGCGACCGCCTGATGAAGTACTGGGCGCAGCCGCTCTAATGCTCTACCTCGTTGCAACCCCCATCGGAAATCTCCAGGACATTACACTGCGTGCATTGGAGACGCTTCGAACCGTCGATTTCATCGCCAGCGAAGATACGCGCAAGACGGGGATGCTACTTAAGCACTTCGATATCAAAAAACCCCAGATCGCCTTTCACGAACACAACGAGCTGCGAGCCGGAGGGAGGCTGATGTCGATCCTGGCGGACGGCAAGTCCGTGGCCGTCGTTACAGACGCAGGCACGCCCGCTATCGCCGACCCGGGATTTACGATCGTGCGGAGCGCGCTCGAGGCGGGCGTGCCTGTCACCATGATTCCGGGACCGACCGCGCTTATTATGGCCGTGGCGCTTTCGGGGCTGGCGGTACACAGCTTCACCTTCCGGGGATTTCCACCTCGCAAGCCCGGACCTCGCCAGAAGTTTTTCGGTATCGATCGCGGCTCGCCGCATACCCTGATCTACTACGAGAGCCCCCACCGGTTGGAAGCGTTCCTCCGTGACAGCATAATAGTGTTCGGCGATCGGCCCGCCGCGCTCGCGAACGACCTGACGAAGATGTTCGAGAAAACGGAACGTGGGCTGCTTTCTGAACTGCTGGCAGGGATAGCCGGAAAGAGCCTCAAGGGCGAGTACGTGGTCGTTATCGCCGGGAACCCCGACCGCGTGGCTGATGCCTTCGCAGAGACGGACGTTTGTCTGAACTCGGATTTACCTGATTAAATGATGGACTATGATTCAATACATATAATCCGAGTTCAGACAAACACGGTACCCTGCCCCTGCCTGGCGCGCGAAGAGAAATTTGGAGGCGTTGACAGATCCGGACCAAAAAGGTGCGAAGAACTACATACGGCGATCCGGCACACGCTTTAGAATACGCTTGTCACACGGAAACTGACAGTACCTCCCGAACCGTTGATTTAGAACCTAAAGTCTTTTCGCTGACGCTGGCCAGCGGAACGGTTGCGCTTCCGGCGTTCCTGCCGGATGCTACGCTCGGCGTGGTGCGCTCGGTGGATTCGGCGGACCTTGAGAGCGTCGGCGTCGAAGCGCTGGTGATGAGCGTGTTCCATCTGATGCAGAAGCCCGGCTCGTCGACTATCGCGGCGCTCGGCGGACTTCATAAGATGGCCGGCTGGACACGGCCTATCGTCACGGACTCGGGCGGGTTCCAGGCCTATTCGATGATCCGGCAAAATGCGAAGTTCGGCAGCCTTGGCGATAACGGTATCCGTTTCAAGCCGGAGGGATCCGACCGCGACTTTCTGCTGACCCCCGAAAAATCGATCCAATTGCAGTTGGCGTATGGCGGCGATATCGTGGTCTGCCTAGACGACTGCACGCACGTCCAGGATTCGGATGCCGAACAGCGACTCTCCGTCGAGCGGACCCTGCGCTGGGCGAAGCGGTGTAAAGAGGAGTTTCTTCGGCAGATAGCGCAGCCGAACCGGCGCATTGAAACCGCAAGGCCACTCATTTATGCCGTAGTTCAGGGAGGGGGCGACCCCGTGCTCCGCAGACAGTGCGCCGAGGCGCTGCTGGAGATCGGTTTCGACGGCTACGGTTATGGCGGCTGGCCGCTCGATGCGGAGGGCAATCTGGTGCGCGAGATGCTGTCACTTTGCCGGGAAATGATCCCCTCCGCCTTCCCAATGCATGCGCTGGGCATCGGGCATCCGCAGAGCATCGTGGATTGCGCCGCCATGGGATACGGCACCTTCGATTCGGCGCTGCCCACGCGGGATGCGCGTACCGGCCGCCTCTATGTCTTCGGAAGCGATCCCTGCGATGCGGACTTCAGACTCACGGGCAAGTGGTTCAAGACGCTCTATATCGACGACGACAAGCATTTCAAGAAGGACTGCCCCGTGTCACCCGGATGCGATTGCCCGGTTTGCCGCCGGTACTCCGTGGGTTACCTGCGCCATCTCCATAAGTGCGGCGACACGCTCTATTTCCGTCTGGCCACCATGCATAACCTTCGGTTCATGACGATGCTAATGGATTTGCTCCGCAGGGGCGTCGATGCTTCGGACTGAGGTTGAATCCGACCCGCTGGAGCGGCTGACTTCGAGCATACTCCAGAGCAGCCGTTACCGCGGCCTCTGTCCCGAGGTCGTGCGCCGGATCGGCGCCGGAGAGCTTGCACGACGGAAGACGTGGAAGGAGGCGGAAAAGGAGACTAGGAACCGCCTGCACCAGATCGGCGGCGCGTACCTGGAGAGTCGGCCGCCTTATGGCAAGTGGGTCGAGCTTCTGCGACAAGTCCCCGATGCAGAAACGTACCGCGGCGAGTTGAAGCGAATGATGCTATGCCATGCTTCGACACGTGAGCGGCTTCCGATCCTCGACAGCTTTTACGAGCGTACACTTGGCAGCATTCGTCCGATCCGATCCGTTATAGATGTCGCCTGCGGGTTCAATGCCCTTGCCTTGCCGTGGATGGGCATCAAGGATGGCGGCAGATATGTGGGCTGCGACCTGTTTTCGGACATGGCCGCGTTCTTGGCCGAGGCTGCGTCACAGTCGCGTTTCGGTCCCAAATGCGACGTCCAAGCCAGTGTTCGCGATGTGGCCGCCTCCCCTCCCGAGGATGAGGCCGACCTGGCCCTCGTGCTCAAATTCCTGCCCTTACTGGAGCGATCCGCAGCGCCACAGATGCTTGAATGGCTCCAGCAGCTCCATACACGGTACGCGCTCGTATCGTTTCCGACCCGCACGTTAGGCGGCCGAAATGTGGGCATGGCGGGCACGTATGACGGCCGGTTCCAGGAGGTTCTCCAGCAGGCAGGCTGGAATTCAGAGCGGTTCGGGTTTTCGAGTGAACTCTGTTACCTGGTCGAGCTGAAAGCGCGCGTCCCGGTAGGCTAGCGCGCAGGAAATCCGCCGTCAATCAAAAGTTTGAACCTTTTCGCTCGCTTGTGCACCAATTGGATACCCGTTTCCGTTCAAGATGGAATTTGTCGGGACTCGGAGCCCGAAACGAATAATTATTTGTGACGAAGTGGCATAAGCCAGAAGCGTCAGACTGTGGACAGCCGAGCTTATCGGCAATCAAATTGAAGTGGCCGATAGTGAATTGACGCCGGAGAGAAGAGCCATGAGTCTGTATACCCAGAAAGAGATGGAGGATCCCGCGCTGCCTGCGCAGTCCCACCGCTGTCTGATCCTTGCCAATGCGAAGGCCGGAAGCACGCGAAGTCTTCGCGACAAAATTGCACGCTTTGGTCTGAGCCTGTGGCAGCGCGCGACCTTCCAAAAGGCGCGCGCGCACTGTGATGACGTGCCGGAATGCGTTCACCTGCTGGCTCAGGCTGCTTCCGCGAGCGGTATCGAGGCACATGTGGAGTCGATCCCGCCCCAGCACCAGATCCCAGAGCGCGTCCGGGCGGCGGAACAACAGGGATTCGATACGATCGTGGCGGCAGGGGGAGACGGCACGGTGCATTCTCTCGCTCAGGGGATGGTTAACTCCCGTCTGCGGATGGGCATCATTCCGATGGGAACGGCCAACAATGTCGCCCGCGTCCTTAGACTGCCAATGAAAATTGACGAGGCGATGGCCGTGATCGCCCGATCGAAAGTGATGAAGATCGATGCGGGCCGCGTGGCGGGAAGGTATTTTTTGGAAGCGGCCGGCGTTGGCCTTTTCGCCGATGCGTTTGCGGCGTTCGGCAAGGAGGAGCCGCGAAAGTGGCAGGTGTACCGCAATCTACGGGTGCTCGGCCCAATGATGTGGAACCCGCCCGTGCGAAATCTTCAGCTAACGCTCGACGGGGTTGCCGAGAAGGACGCGGCCGTCTGGATCGCTGTGTCGAACTCCTCGTATATCGGCGATAATATGCCGGTGGCTCCGGACGCATCGCTGGAGGACGGAAAGTTCGATGTGATTATCGTCGGCGCAATGAACAGGCACGAACTCTTTCAGTTCACGGTTGCACTCTATCGCGGCAGGCATCTGGAGCTGCCCAAAGTCCGGCGGGTGCGCGCGAAATCGATCAGTATTCAGCGAGTCCATCGCAGCCATCGCCCTCTGCCCGTTCACGCGGACGCTGAAATCGTGGCGTTCACGCCGACACTGCTTGAGACGGTGCCGGGAGCGATCCGCATGATTGTGCCTTGATCACGATCGCGGCTAAACCTCTTCCGCTACTGTGGCGGTTTTGCGGCGGGTGGTCTTTGGTGCCGCGGGTTTGGCGGGTTTGGCAGCGGTGGATTTGACGGTCTTTGCCACGCGCCCCTTCTTGGCCCCGTTCCGTCCGGTCGCGCTCTCGCTGAACGTACAGACGAACTCCTGGCCTTCCTTAAGCGTGCCATCGGGGTTGATCTTCAGCGAGGTTCGGCATCGCGGGTACTCGCTGCAGCCCAGGAACGGGCCAAAGCGGCTCTGACGTAGCAGCATGCGGCCTCTTTCGTCGGGGCATACATGGTCTGTGGCATTTGGCAGATCCGCGGTATTGGCGACCACATTTCCCTCGGCGCCGCTACGGCTTCCGTCCTGCGCGGCATCGTCCTTCGCAATTAGCCCGCAGGTGAAGTTAGGCCCTTCCGCCGGCACGCCGTTGGCATCCAGCTTGAGGATCTTCCGGCACTTCGGGAAGCCGCTGCAGCCCATGAACGGCCCGAACCGCCCCTGACGGAGGAACATTACATTCCCGGTGTTCGCGCAATGGAACTCGGTTTCGACCGGGGCGGGCTTGAGATTCTCCATTTCGACGGTTGCGGCCTTGACGGTCTCCGCGAACGGGTCGTAGAAATTGCGAAGAAGGCTAACCCACTCCACGCGGCCTTCCTCGACTTCGTCCAGCCTGGTCTCCATGTCTGCCGTAAACTTTACATCCATCACCAAAGGGAAATGCTTCACGAGCTGATCGGTGACTACAAAGCCCAGGTCGGTCGGATGAAACCGCTTTTCCAGGAGGTCGACATATTTGCGGTCCCGGATCGTGGAGATGATGGAGGCATAGGTGCTCGGCCTTCCTATGCCCTGCTCTTCCAGCGCCTTGACAATAGTCGCTTCGGTGTAGCGTGGCGGTGGCTCCGTGAAGTGCTGGCGCGGGTCCAGTTTTATGAGGTCGAGCGGTTGATCGACGGACAGTGGCGGAAGCGGCGGCTGTTCATCGTCGGCGACGTCAGTGGTGTCCTTGCCCTCGGTGTAGACGCGCATAAAGCCGTCGAACCTGACTATGCTTCCGGTCGCGCGGAAAACGTAGGGATCGCCGGAGTTTGCGGGTCCGGTCGCATGGATATCGGCGGTCGTCAGGTCCATGATCGCCGGGTTCATCTGGCTGGCAACGAAGCGCTGCCAGATCAGTCGGTACAACTTCATCTGCTCGGCCGATAAGAAGGAAGCGATCTTGTCCGGTTCGCGATAGACCGAAGTCGGGCGTATGGCTTCGTGCGCATCCTGCGCGCCTCCCTTCGTTTTGAACTGCTTCGGCGCGGCGGGTGCATAGGAGTAGGTCCGCTTTTGGACCGCATCGAGGGTGGCGTCGTACTTTTCGCGAATAAACTGCAGCGTCTCGGTCTGCGCCTCACCGGCGACGCGCACGGAGTCCGTACGCATGTAAGTTATCAGGCCGACGCTGCCTTCGCTGCCTAATTCCACCCCCTCATAGAGCTGCTGGGCGACGGACATTGTCCGGCGGTTGCTGAAACCGAGTTTGCGGGCCGCCTCCTGCTGCAAAGTACTTGTAATGAAGGGGGCGGGCGCGTTACGTTTCTGCTCGCGCTTCTTAACCTCGCGGACGTCGTAGCGGGCGTCCTTGATGCCCGCCAGAATCGCGTTTATGTCCTCCTCGGTTTTCGGCTCCAGGCGCTTTCCACCGCGCGCGTGCAGTTTCGCGGGGAAGGGTTGGCGCTTCTCCGGCTTGCGCGGTGTAAGAGTGGCCGTCAGCGACCAGTACTCCCGCGGCACAAAAGCTTGAATCTCGCGCTCCCGGTCACAGATCATTCTTACCGCGACCGACTGGACACGACCGGCGGACAATCCCTTCTGGATCTTCTTTGAGAGGATCGGAGAGAGCTTGTATCCGATTAGGCGATCCAGAATACGGCGCGCCTGCTGCGCATTGACGCGGTCCATATTGATATCGCGCGGCTGGTCCAATGCTTGCTGTACCGCGGTTCGCGTGATCTCATTAAATTGGATGCGGCGCGCGTTCTTCAATTGAAGCGCTTCCGCAAGATGCCACGCGATAGCTTCACCTTCGCGGTCGGGGTCGGAGGCAAGATACACCGTCTGCGTGCCTTTTGCCGCGGCGGCAAGTCTCTTGAGCACGTCTCCGCGATCGTTCAGCGCCTCATAGGTCGGCTCGAAGTTATCATCGACCTTCACGCCCAGCCGCTTTTCAGGAAGGTCTCGAACGTGCCCCATGCTGGCTTCGATGATGTAACCGTCGCCTAGAAAGTTTTTGAGCGTCTTAGTCTTCGCGGGTGATTCGACAATGATGAGCGATTTCGCCATAAGGTTTAAAGATCCTCTGTTTCGCTTCCGCCGAGCATTGGAAGCAAGTACCGGCCCGAAGGTCGGCTTATGGTACCTCTGCCCCTATCCTTTGTCAAGCAGAATCACGGATAGCCGCCAAGACTTCCGCGCGTTTAGTCGAAGCGGCGCGCGTAGCGATTTGCCGCCTTTGGGTGCAAATCGCGTGTTTAGCAGGTCGTTCGTAAGTGGTGAGATTCTGGCGAATTTCTCGGTCGCCTGACAAGTCGGCAGTGCCCGCCTCCTTGACAAACCGGGGCGGCGGTGATACAATAAGTTTCAAAGTTACCTTGACGAGCAGTGTGCGATGTTTGAGGGTTAACGGTTTCAGCCTCTGTAGCGCAGTGGTAGCGCAACTGTTTTGTAAACAGTAGGTCCTCGGTTCGAATCCGAGCGGAGGCCTAATTCAGCTTTGTTCTCGATTTGAGAACAAATCTTTATTTTTTGTCTTTTCGTTCTCGTAATGAATACACTCGGTCTCGTGCTGAGAAGCAAGTATATAGATTAAGCAAACGCTCCCGGTGAATTCACCGGGAGCGTTTGCTTAATTGAGAAACGGTATAAGTAGAATGAAGAGCTACTCACCAGCCTCGAAATGGCGGTGCGTATAGCGCCGGATCCAGATATTTCCGATCCGTAGTGTCAGCCATCCCAAAACCAGAAAGATGGCCAGCGATCCGATCACACCCACGGCCAGCGCGACCGGATTGTCCCGCAGCGACCAGTGCGTTATTTTCCTATTGTGGCTCACCTCCTTCCACAAGGGCTTTAGATTGGAAGCGTGTCTGGAGGCGCTCCCTAAATTCCGATACGATGCAGTCCGCGAATTGTTCGCCGCCAAAAGAAATAATCGCCGACGAGCGGCGATTATTTCTTTTGGCGGCGCGGCGGTATTCAAGTAGAGGCTGTTTGCTACTTGGAGAAGTATTCGCCGAGCGCGCCGTCCACAATCCGCGTGCCGACATAGAAGCCGCCGAAGTCGGCATACTTCGCGCTTACTTCATCGAACCGCATCTCGTATATCAGCTTCTTGATGTCGAGCGCGTCACCCGCGAAGAGAGTCACGCCCCACTCCCAATCGTCGAGGCCCGTCGAACCCGTGATCATCTGCTGAACGCGGCCGTGGTATTTCCGACCCGTGGAGGCGTGGTCGCGCATCATCCGGCGCCGCTCCTCCATACCGGACGCGTACCAGTTGACAGTTTCGCCGCGGCGCTTGTTCATCGGATAGAAGCAGACGATGGGCATCTCCGAGGCGTCGGGAATCGGCGGATAGAGACGGCGCTGAATAAACGGCTGCTGCATCAGCGCGTCGCGATCCTCCGTGCCGCCCCGGGCGTATGCTTCGTAGAGGCTGAGCTCTGTTACCGAAAGGTACGAGTAGACAGCCGTCGTATAGTCTGCCAACCGCGTGGCCGCGAAGTTTCTCTTGAGCGCATTCAGCTCCTGGAGAGAAGGCCGGAGGTGAAGTTGTAACAGGTCCGCCTTGTGTCCGAGCACCGAGAAGAACGCGCTGGAACCTTGTCGGTTTTCATACGGCAGATCGACGGTCCTCATGAACTCATGCGCCTCTTCCAGGACGGCCGCGCGCTCTGCCGCAGGGAGCGATTTCCAGCGCGGCCAGTCCAGGCGGCGAAAATCGTGCATCGCAAACCAACCCTCGAGTGTCTCCGGCGCTTCCGCCATGATTCGCACCCCTCTCTAACACAGATCGGCCGCATTCGCACGCGCTGATACGCGACTGAGTGAACCCGGATTGTTCGTGAAGGCGGTCTTGCACTCGCATTTCGAGCCAAAGTGCAAGCGATTTGATCTGCCCGTAAATGATCCGGGTGAATTCCTTCGCTCACCCGCTAGCGGGTACCCGGCCGACGACCACGTGTCCTTCGGATCCGCAGGCGGGCCTAGCGGCACGTCACACACCTAAGAAACGATTTGCGGGTATCACATACAGCCAAAAGTCTACCTGTTAAGGCAGAGTTTCTTAGGACACAAATACGTCCAGCACATCTACGCCGATCACCGAACGCTCTGCCCGGCGTACTAATTTCTATCAGTATACCGCAACGACCTCGCGGCCCCGGGCTGACTTCAGTCTGGCGCGCTGTCCTTATCACGCCGACGCGATAAGATTTTGGCGGCAACTATGCCCATGCCGGCCAATCCAATACCCAGCAGTCCCAGTGCGATTCCGCTCTGCCGTGGGCGGATCTCGCGGGCGTAGGTTTCAAGGGCGGCGTTGAGCATGGGTTGTTTGGCCTGGCGCTCGTACCAGCGCTGGGCAGCATGCTGATTTGCCAT
>JAYTEU010000590.1:0-6711 GCA_043734985.1 Chthonomonadaceae bacterium | reverse complement strand
GGGCGCGCCCGCATCGGGCGGAAGGGGACTGGACATGTTGGATCGCTCTCCAGGATTGTTTGGTTTGATGACATTATACCTGCGACGGTCTAGCCACGGCCTTGACAACCGCCCGGCAGCCGACTATAATGTTGATTATGACTTTGTAATCCAAAGTGCTTTCTGTCCACAGCCAGGATAAGGAACCGAAAAGAATGACAATGCTGCGAGAACGACGAGAGCCGGACGCCCGCGAGGCGGAGGAGAATCTGCGCGTAATACGGGCGCTAATGGAGCGCTCGACCAAGTTTTCCACGTTTTCGGGTCTCTCCGGTGTCTGCGCCGGGCTGGCATCGATCGTTGGCTGTATTGTTACGCGGGCGCTTGGCCACGATCCGGGCACGTTCCCGATTGCGTTCCTTACCCTCTGGTCGGCAGTCATCCTTGTGGCGGTTGGAGTGGACTACCTGCTGATGAAGCGACGGGCCGCGCGCGTGGGCAAGCATGTCATTTCCCGGCTCGGTAAGCAGATGGTGATCGCCTCGGCCCCAGGACTGGGCGCGGGAGTCGCCATCACGCTCTATCTGCTGCAGCACCATATGCTGGGAACGGTCTTTCCTTTCTGGATGCTGGCCTACGGTATTGCCGTGAGCGCAACGGGACTGTTTTCACAGCGGGAAGTGTCGCTCCTCGGCGCCGCGTTTTTGTTAGCGGGAACGGTCGCCCTGTTTGCGCCGGGCTTCGGGCTTACCATGATGGCGCTCTCCTTCGGCGGCTTTCACATCGTCTACGGCGTTGCGATGTCCCGCAAAGAGGGATGGTAGCGCATGACGCGTGACGAAAGGGCGAAGGTATGTCGACCCTGATTGAAAACCTGATGTCGCATCCGAACGCGCCCCAGGCGGCCGACGCGCTGGAGGCGCTGGGCAGCCTCGACGACGCGTTCCTGCAGAAGGCGCGCCTCGGCATCATGTCGACCCTGCTGGCGCTTGGCGAGGCGGATTTCAAGCTGCTGAAGGAGGCGCTGTCGCTTTCGGACGGCAACCTTAGCACGCACCTCGCGGTTCTGGAGGAGCGTGGCTACGTCGACATTCGCAAGGAGTTCGTCCGGCGCAAGCCCCACACGACTTACTCGCCGACGCAGGCCGGGCGCGAGGCTTTTCTCAGCTATCTGCAAGTGCTCGAACGCATTATCCGCGCGGCGGACGGCGCCGCGCAGTACGCGGGTCCCGTCGCGCGGCCGCGCGAGATCGGACTTCCCGGAGCCGCGTCAAGTCCAATGAAGGAGGGCAGCGGAACATGATCCCCAACGAGCAGCCGCTTCAGCTATCGGAGCAGAAGGCCATATCACGCGCCGCCAGGCTGAGTGGACGGTCAAGAAAGCGGCAGGAGGGCATCGCTATCTCCGGCTCCGCGGAAACGCCCGTGTCCCACCGCAGGATGGCGATCTCGCGACGCGCGCGCGCAACGGCAGGGGTAACCATTGAACAGCGGCTTGTGACGCTGTTCATGGATTGAGGCGTGGGCGCGCAGGGAGTTCAAAATCGCGTAGCCGACGGCACGATCCGGGCTCCAGAGGGCAGTGCACTATTTGCTTTGACGTCGCGGCGGATATCGCGTTTTGACAGAGGTACGTCAGGTGAATGCCTAATGAGCAACAGACGGCAACTGCCAACGTGCGTAGGACGTTACGGCGGGTCACGGTGCCAATATGCGTAAGTATGTTAGTCGCGCAAAAATCGAAGAGTTCATGGTACAGATCGGGCGACGCGCCACTTCAGCAGGAACAATCTATATAGTCGGCGGTTCAACTGCTTTGCTTCTAGGGATTCGTGACCAAACTATCGACATCGATATTAAACTGGATCCCGAACCCGAGGGCGTATTCGAGGCTATATCGGAACTCAAGGTTTCGCTTGATGTTAATGTTGAGTTGGCATCGCCCGATCAGTTCATTCCGCCGCTTCCAGGATGGCGGGAGCGCAGCCGATGGATCGCGACGGCAGGCAAGGTAGATTTCAGGCACTACGACTTCTACTCTCAGACCCTTGCCAAGATCGAGCGTGGCTACGAGCAGGACAATGTAGATGCACATGCTATGGTCGCACTTGGATTGGTAGTCAAAACAGAGTTGAAGAAGTTATCTGATGCAATACTTCCGCAATTGATTCGCTACCCGTCAATCGATCCAGGGGAATATAACCTCAAAATAGAGGAATTCTTGCGAAGTGAAACAGTTGGCTAAACTTCCTTATCAAATTCGAGACGAGGACCTTGATGGCTTGCCCGGCGGCGACTTTGTGATTGCCGGCCTAAAGGAACTCCGAGAGGGAACGCCAAGGGAATTCGGCTTGCTGGTGCTAATAGCGTCAGCTCGGCTCAATGCTTTGGGGTTGGATGTTCCGAGGCGATACGATATTGTTCGACCTGTGGAACATCAGCTCTACGGCCTCCTGGAATTGACGCATGCGAACGGGGCTTACTCCTACTACAACTCGCTGTTGCGGACATTGGCCAGCTTTCTTCACGCATTGGAGAATCGGGTAAGCGCTAAAGCCTCGGAGCCGGAGGCTTGATCGGCGCTTCGGAGGGCAGCGCGCCTTTGGCTTTGACCCTGCGCCGGTAGAGCGAGCAGAAGCAGAGCTTACCCGGCAGAAACTGGGAGCGGCTGCAATACCAGCCCTGATCCACGCGCTGCGACGAGAGAAGCGTATCAAGGACATCTGGTTTATCTGCGCTCTCTGCTGTTGTCCCCTCAGCATTCTCCCTGGCCTATGGATGGAGGTCTGGCACCTGCCTTTTGTAATCCGCGCCCTTTATACTGGGTTAGGCATGGGAGCAGCCCCTTTGGGGCTGGCAATATTGGCTTTGAAGTCAAACAACAAGCAAAGGAGCATTATCAAACTCCTGGTCAACTCCGAAGACAAAAACGCGATAGCTCCACTCATTGAGGCGTTGGCAATCGGCGGCAGACAGGATGTCGCAGTCCGTCAAACGGTTGCATCTGGTCTAGTTCACCTTCTGCTTCAGTTGCGTGCCAGCGATGCCCATTTGCTCAATGATAAACAGCGCACCCACCTGCGCGGGGCTTTGTCGGTCCCCGACAAAGCCCTCACTTGCGCAATCCTGAAGGCACTTGAGCAGATCGGAGACACCCGCGACATTCTCGCTGTAGAGAAGATACAAAGCCAGGATAAAGAGTTGATGGAGGCGGCGAAGACATGTGTGTCCTTCCTGTTGGCGAGGGCCGAGCAGCAGAAGGTGAGCCAGACACTTTTGCGGCCCGTGAAAGTAGACCTTACGACATCTGTATCCTTATTGCGACCTGTCAGCGGGCAGGACAGCATGGAAGCGCAATCGCTCCTCCGCGCCCGGTCTGAGGGTGTTGAGGATGTCCGATAAGCGCAGGAACCTATTTGCAGTTGGGACGGCGAATAGGCGGTCTATTATGAAGGGGCCAGTGGAAGCTGAACGCCAACAATCTGATGCGCTAACCACGGAAGTTAGGCGGCTCATTGCCAAGTCACGAAGTCAACTCACTGCTGCGGCTGCGGAATTCTGTGCCCTGGGTGACGAGGCTATCGGTATTCTGTGCTCGCTGGCCCAGACCGAAGGAAGGCGCAAGAGACGAATGTGGTGGCTGGTTCTCGGCGTCATGTCCCTTGGCCAAGCGGCACAGTTCATCGCCATCAACATCCACAGCGAAGTATGGCAATTCCGGGCCTTGTTAATCTCTTTCATTGGTGGGATGGGCTGCATATCTGTGGCATCGGTTCCAGCGAGAGCGACGAGGATGCTGTCGCAGATGGAGGACACGCGAACGGTTGGACCACTTCTTGACACGCTCGCCGCGCATTACGTTGCTTCCGATCTGCCTGGAACACTTCGTGCGTCGTTGGAACGCCTGCTGCCGCGCCTCCGAGCGAGCGATGCAGAATGGTTGCTCCCGCGCCATATCGCCGAACTCAATCATGAGATCGACCCCCGCCGCTTCTGGAGAGGACACGTCGGGGGTAGGATTACGTACACGCTGGCCCTGTTGAAGGCACTAGAGCAGGTGGGAGATTAAACCTCCGTGGCCTCTGTCGAAAGGGTGCTGCGGACCACAAGAGATCAGCAGATACGGGAAGCTGCAGAAGCGTGTTTGCCGTATTTGCAGGCGCGGGCAGCTATGGGAAAGCACACCTTGCTGCGGGCGGTGAGTGAAGAAGGTGGGGAGCTTTTACGGGCGGCGCATGGAAGTGAAGGCGACGAATATCATGCGCTCTTGCGGCCAGTATCTATCGGAGCGGAATCGACCACAGACCTGGAACCGAAGAAGGTTCTGGCTTCGATGGTCGAGAGGACCGAGGAAACCCAGTGACCCAACCAACTGCTGAACCATCCCATGACCTGTCTTCGGAGGAGAAGGCTCTCGTACAACGCCTCGGATCGCGGTATGAAAAAGGTAGCTCTTATTCTAGATTGCTATTGTATCTAATCGAGCGAACGGGTATAATAGTAAGTAGAAAACATGGTCTAACTCGAAGAGAAAACCTATCAGCAACTCCTCCACTCGCGGCAGGCGCAGACCCAGGAGATAACCCTCCTCATAGCCGAAGTCGCCTGGTATCGCGAGCAGCTCGGGCTGGCGAAGAAGCGCCTCTACGCCCCCAAAGAGCGAATCTTCGCCTGTCGGTCAGGAGGAGATGCTCTTTAACGAGGCCGAAGCCTGCGCCTCTCCCGTTTTGCCCGATCCGGAAACCGAAGTCGTCACCTACAAGCGCCGCAAATCCGCGGGAAAACGGGAGCAGCAGCTCGCGGACCTGCCCCTTGAAGAGATCGAATACGAACTGACGGAGCAAGAGCAGGTCTGCCCCAAGTGCGAAGGTGCGCTGCACAAGATGGGCGCAGAAGTCCGCCAGGAGATCAAGATCATCCCGGCGCAGGTGATCCTCGTCAAACACAACCGCGCAAAGTACGCCTGCCGGGCCTGCGAGGACAATGCGGAGAGTTCTCCCGTTCTGGTCGCTCCCTTCCCTAAGCCCGCCTTCCCTAACAGTCTGGCCTCCCCCTCAGCAGTCGCCTTCATTATGAGCCAGAAGTTTGTGGAAGGCCTGCCCCTCTACCGCCAGGAAGCTAGCTTGCAGCGGCTCGGCTTTGAACTCTCCCGCCAGACGATGGCGAATTGGATGCTCGCCGGAGCGGACTGGCTGGAACAGATCACTCGCAGACTGAAGACCAGACTGCTGGAGCGTGACATCCTCCACGCCGACGAAACCCCGCTACAAGTGCTCAAGGAAGAGGGTCGCAAAGCGCAAACGACCTCCTATATGTGGCTGTACCGAAGCGGGCGCGACGGGCCTCCGATCGTTCTTTATGAATACCAGCAGACACGGGCCGCCGAGCATCCGAGCCGATATCTGGAGGGCTTTGCCGGCTACCTGCATGTGGACGGATATCAGGTATATGAGAAGCTGCCCGGCGTCACGCCGGTCGGGTGCTGGGCGCACGCACGCCGCAATTTCGTGGATGCTCTCTCGGTGCTCTCGCCCCTGGCGAAAGCCAACGGCGGCACGGCAGCCCACGAGGGGCTCGACTACTGCGACAGGCTCTTCTCTATTGAGCGCGATCTCGCCGGAGAAACACCCGAGGAGCGGCACGCGGGCAGACTGGCTCGCAGTCAGCCGGTGCTGGATGAGTTCCACGCCTGGTTGGAGAAGATGGCGATCGCGGTGCTGCCCAAGTCTACCACCGGGCAGGCGATCCGTTACGGCCTCAACCAGTGGAGCAAACTCACGGCTTTCATGGCCGACGGAAGGCTGGAACTCTCCAACAATCGGGCGGAGCGCGCGATCAAGCCCTTTGTGATCGGCAGAAAGCCGAAAGGCTCCGGCTTCCTGTCGGAGAACTGGCTCTTTTCGGATACGCCTCGCGGCGCGGAGGCCAGTGCAACGATCTACAGTCTGGTGGAGACGGCCAAGGAGAACCAAATCAACCCGAAGCCCTGGATATTCTGCTCCCCTGGTCCCCACAGATCCAGGAGAAGTTCCGCGTCAAACCGCGCTGCGGTCGCTAAAACTCATCTGTCCCGTCAAGTATGCCAGCTTCCACAAACATGCGGAAGCTGGTTGCTATTTGTCGCTTACCCCCGACGCCGACAGCAAAACCACGCCGCGCCTAAAGTCCAGCCCGCAAGAGCGATTTCCCACCACAACCCCCTCCCAAAAACCAACCGATCGAGCGCCACCCATCGGTAAGTACGCACAACCCACCGGCCACGCATTATGCCCGGAGGGCATCGGGTACCCGCTTGCGGGTGCGCAGACCCCCGAGCGAAACCGTTTACGGTGTCGCATCCGGTACCCGCTTATGGGCGCGCAGCCCCGACCAAAACCGTAACGGCATCCCACCGACCGCATTTGCATCTCAGTGCGGAGGCGCGTACCCCCTGGGTGCGGCCGAGGGGCCCTACGCCGTGTCGTTTATCGACCCGGCGCACCCGGTATCGCAATAAAACACCCGCGCGCAAACACGATCCTCGCAATGCCGTTTCAATGAGAATACAAAAACACCCCGATCTATCCAAACGAAGTCGCACGAAAATGCCACGCGACAAGGTAAAAATGCAAGCCAATTAGTCATGCTTAACGATATCTGTGGGCCTACGAAAAATCTTCCTAAGGGGGTAAGTGGCCGGCCGCGCCAATGTCGCGAGGGTGGATTGCGTCTGCGCGGCGTAGGATGGCTCCG
>JAYTEU010000589.1:0-2357 GCA_043734985.1 Chthonomonadaceae bacterium | reverse complement strand
ATCACGCCGGTGAATTTGCGGCGCCACTAAGCGATTGCGCTGTGAATGGGCGGCGCCTCCGAGTGATCGCGCGGTGAATTTGGGCGCAAGGATATTATCGACACAAGCCCATGGCCATCACATTCTTTCCTCACTACTCCGATTTCCGCGCCTGGCTCGAGCAGAATCACCAATTCGAGCAGGAAATCCTCGTAGGTTACTACAAGAGGGGGTCGGGCAAGCCGAGCCTCACCTGGCCGGAATCGGTGGATGAGGCGCTCTGCTTTGGCTGGATCGATGGAATTCGGAGACGTATCGACGATGTCAGCTACTCCATCCGCTTCACGCCTCGCAAGCCGCGCAGCATCTGGAGCGCCGTGAACATCGGCAGGATGGAGGCGCTGGCAGCCGAAGGCCGGGTACTGCCTGCCGGCTTGAAGGCGTTCGAGGGCCGGGAGGAGAACCGCTCCGGTATCTACGCCTACGAACAGAGGGATGTCGAGCTCCCGGAGCCGTACCGGTCGATGCTCAAGGAGAGTACCGCCGCCTGGGACTTCTTCCACGCGCAGCCACCCTCCTACCGCAAAGTCGCGATCTGGTGGGTGGTCAGCGCCAAGACGGAAGCCACGCGCCTTAAACGAATTGCGACTCTGATCGACGATTCGGCAAACGGGCGCAGACTGCGCTCACAGACCCGAAATACGGCGGCGGAGTGAAGAACCGGATGCTTTCGCTACCTACCGAAAGGATACGATCCATGTTTACCATAACACTGCCTCCAGAGCTAGAAAGAGTCGTTTCGGAACGCGCCGAGCAAAAAGGTACCACTGCCGAAATCTATGTCCTGGACGAACTGCGATTAAGATTCTTACCGGACGCAGCGACGTCTCCGCCCACGACCGTTCAGCAGACAACGGAAGACTATTGGAAGGATTACATTGGCTGCATTGACAGCAGCGACGTGTATCCCGAGGGTTCCAATCTATCCGAGGATACCGGCCGCAAGTTTGCCGCATTGTGAACCACAGAGATACAGGATCGAGATAAGCAATGTCGGAGACTCGGTTGAATGGAAAAGAGATTGCGCGGCGCGGCAAGATACTCTATGACGGCGTGATTCGAAAGCGCGTTGAGACGGCCGCTAACCTTGGCAAGATCGTGGTCATCGACGTGGAGACCGGGGAGTATCTGATCGACGACCTGGGCCTGGACGCGTCGCGGCGACTGCATGCCAAGCGCGCTGAGGCCCATCTTTACGGAATTCGGATCGGCTATCAAGTCTCGGAATCGCTTGGCGGCTCGATGGAGCGCGTCCAATCATGATCCACGGGCACGTTTTGAATCACCAGGCGCTGGTTCCCGTGCGATTCGTCCTGCCGCACCAGTCGGACATCCTGCTGGAGTTCATTGTCGACACGAGCTTCTCGGGTTATCTCGCGCTGCCGTCGGCGGCCGTGCAGGCCATGGGGCTGCCCTACGCCCACCACGCGGCGGCGACCCTGGCCGACGAGACGGAGATTCAGGTTCCGGTACATAGCGCGACGATCTTATGGGAGGGTGCGGAGCGGGAGGTTCGTGTCCTGGCGGTTGGCAAGCGCCCCTTACTCGGCACGGCGCTGCTCGATCGGTACGAGCTCACCGCCCTCTTCCGCGAAGGCGGCCCCGTGACGATCGACGACCCTCAGATAGGTTGATTCAGAAGTTACGCGGCCAGCGCGCCGGGACCTTGATAGAAAGTGAACAGGAGCTAAGCGATGGAGCAGGCAACGACGCGCCGGGAAGCGCTCGGCGGAATGGCGGCGGGAGTGGCGCTGGCAACGGCGGAAGCGGCCGATGCGGAAGGCGGCGCGATACCGATACTCGATACCCACCAGCACCTCTGGGATTTCAGCCTGTTCCATCCTCCCTGGCTCAAAGGCGCGCCCCAGATCGACAAGAGCACGACCATGGCCGACTACCTGAAGGCGACGGCCGGCCTGAACGTGAAGAAGACGATCTACATGGAGGTGGATGTCGATCCCAAGGACCAATTGAAAGAAGCGAAGTGGGTGGAGGGCGTCTGCGCGAGCCGAAACACCCCGATGGCAGCGGGCGTGGTATCGTGCAGGCCGGGGCAGCCGGGCTTCGAGGCGTACGTCCGTGAAATACACAAGATGGAGCATATCCGAGGGTTTCGCCAGGTGCTGCACGGCGCGGGAACCCCGAAGGGAACCTGTAACCGGCCGGAGTTCGTGCGCGACATACAGCTTCTCGGCAAGCTCGGCCTGAGCTGGGACATTTGCATGCGCCCGACCGAACTTGCAGACGCCGTCCAACTGGTCGATGCCTGCCCGAAAGTCCGGTTCATCCTGGACCATTGCGGCAACGGACCGGCTCGA
>JAYTEU010000588.1:0-4116 GCA_043734985.1 Chthonomonadaceae bacterium | reverse complement strand
GCGCATCCATCTTGGACTGGATGATGCCTAATGCCGTGTGGGCGAACGCAACGAAGTCCTGATCTCGCGGAAAGTCCGCAGGGGATCCGTACGGGTACTCCTTGTAGCGGTCGGGCCAATAGCCGTCGACGGTGTCGGCCCACGAATCGAAGACCACGGTCTCGGCCGCCTGCGGGAATGCGCTGTTGTGGAGGAATTGTCCGATACGTTCTGCATCAGCCCTGAATGCCGGGTTGTGAGCCTCGACCGGGTTTGGTTCGCCGCCCACCAGGGCGAGGGAGTACGTCCTTGCCAATTGGTGAGGGTCAAGTACGTGGTCGCGGCTGGTTGCTCCGGAGCGCGTGGCCGTCGCCGGTTTCAAGCCGGTTGCGCTTGAACGGATCGAAGTTTGAGCCGATCGTCCCGACCCAGCCTGAACCCTATCCGGTAGAACCTTCTCGCCGCTGAACTCGTAATATCCCCTGCCGTTTACGAGCGGCCATGCGTCTGCCGTGACGGCCGTCAAAGCCCCGCTCTGCGCGTCGATAAACAGATAGTCCACCGCGTGCCCAAATCGAGCGTTTGGAAACCGGTCGATATATACCAGCCATTCCGGCGCCGCGAGCGTATGGACCGTTGCGCCGGGATCAGGCTGAAATGCCGTGCCGATCACCGCGCCTGCGGGCAGTGGCTGCTGTGGAGCTATGATCGCCAAGCCATCCACGGAAACCTGACCTGCCAGCCACGTCTTGGCCGCGTTGACCGCATCGGTGCGCGAAATCGGCGGCTGTCCAACCCGAAGGCTGGAATTCGGAAAGACGGTCAGCGGTATCTCGATCGCCGCGCCGCCTGCAGGCTTGATCTCCAGCTTTTGCGAGCCTACAGTTACCGTGTTGAGAAGAAACGAGCCGTCCGCATCCGTGACGCCCGAGGGTCCGGAGGCGATCGCGACCGGAATGCCGCCCGCTGGAGTGAATCCCGCCGGCAGCGCGTTGTATACAAGGGTCAGGACGCCGCTGCCGTCCCTGGCAAGGAGCCCGGCCACGGACCCACTGGTCGGCAGCGTCGGTCGCCGTCCGGCCAAAGTTCCGCTGCCGGTGCCACCGGAACCACAAGCCGTCATACATCCGAATGAAATGCAGATTGCCAGAAGCAGGCGGAACCTCCGCATAGGCAGCATAAGCGTTGTCCTTTCGTGATAGGTTCGAATTGAAGTTCTAACCCGTACAGGCGAGGTTGCCCACGGCCCTATGGAATAGTAACAGGAGGGTATCAACAAATTATCAACAGATCGTCAAGAGGCGGATTGGGGGGTAGGAAAGGCGAAAAATCGAGAACATATTGGCCATTAAAGTCGATACACCAGCACGACCTGGAACCAGGCGCCCCTGTGGGCTAGCTGCCCCCCACGTCACCGCGCTGGGAGGGGGGGCGGATGGACGACCTGGTCAACGTTGGAAGAACGTTCGTCGGTACGCTCGCCGAGTCCTCCTGCTAAGCCGCGAACCCATGCGTCTGCGCCGTTTCAAGCAGTTTAGCCGGTCACCCGACCGAGACTGCGTGTGTGGCACGGACAGACTCCTCCCCGAGAGGTTCCGCTGCGTTCTGGAACTGCTGTCGGAACACAAGCCATTGCCGCCTCTGTTCACGAAGCTTCTCGGCGTAGTCACGCACCTCTTTGAACATTGCGGCGGAGACAGTTTTGTCATTCAGCATCTTCTCGCATTGCTGCAAAGCCCGGTGCAGGTCGCCGGCCGACGCCCAGGTGCTCGCCGCCGCGAACTGATGATGCCATGCCTTCTCCGATAAGCCGATCCGAAGGCAATAGTCTGCCAGTTCTTCCTCAGTCTCTGCCACCTGTGCGTAAAGGTCTACAGCGGTGTCGACATCACCCTGCTCTTGGAGCATCCACGCCCGAATCAATTGGTTGGACTTCGTCGACTCTCTGGCGATCCATTCCGGCTCCATGCCGTTCCTTGATATTCCTCCCGTCATGTTATGGACTCCTCTGCTGCGTGATAAGAGATTATGATCTCCCGCCTTGTGAACCCCACGATGACTACATAGCCGCCGTCCGACGGATACGACAGCAGCTGCGTGCGTTTCTGCTGATGGCGTGCCTGCATCTCGCCCGCCTCTTCCGATAGCGTACCACTGATTTCCATCCCCTGCTGCGCGGTATCATTCCCGATCCAGTAATCGAATCGTTCGCCTCTCTTGGTTGCCATAAGTACGCGCAGCCCCGTATAGTGCCATAATACAGCACAAGCGATACCGCATGCGGCCCATTCCGTCATTACCGTTTGCTGAACGGGAGGCTGTCCGCGAAGCGCGTGTGCGCCCTGCCATTCCACCCGCAATAGGTGGGTACGTGTACCGGCGCTGTCGACGTTGTGCAATGTGACGACGAACTCAGTGGTCGGCACGCCGGCTTTCGGCGTTCCTCCTAATTCAGCAATGACGAATGGCTCGAACATGGTAGCGTCAATCGAATGTGGCCGCAGCGCCTCGGCAAGAATGCAGACTCGTTTGGTTCGACGCGGTCTCAGCGTTCCCTTTTCACCTCGCCGGGTCATGCGTACTCCATTGGGCTTCCAAATCCTGGCAGGCGTTCAGATTACTTCTGTTTGCCGGTGTGGGGCCATTCTGCGATTTCGTCCGAAGGCACCTCTCCAGGCATTCTGGCGCGACGTATTTTTTGCGCAGTCGAAACTAGCGAATACTTTCACAGCCCCTTCACGATGTCGCACCTGGGGTATCTACGTAGGATCTGTGCTTTAACAATCAGCCGCTTCCCCATTCAAAAGTTACCACGGGAAAATTTTCTTACCCGCTTTACACCAGCAGCGCCTGAACGACCTTCCCTGAAACGTCCGTCAGCCGGTAGTCGCGGCCCTGGTAGCGGTAGGTCAGCCGCTCGTGGTCGAGGCCAAGCAGGTGGAGCGTCGTCGCGTTCAGGTCGTGGATGTGTACCGGGTCCCTGGTGATGTTGTAGCAGAAGTCGTCGGTTTCGCCATAGACCACCCCGGGCTTGATGCCGCCGCCCGCCATCCAGCGCGAGAAGCAGCGCGGATGGTGATCGCGGCCGTAGTTGTCCGCCGTCAGCGCGCCCTGGCTGTAGACCGTGCGGCCGAACTCCCCGCCCCAGATCACAAGCGTATCGTCCAGCAATCCCCGCTGTTTCAGGTCGTTCACGAGCGCCGCCGAGGGCTGGTCCGTATCCCTGCACTGGCCTTTAATCTGCTTTGGGAGGTCACCGTGCTGGTCCCATCCCCGATGGAAGAGCTGCACGAACCGCACGCCGCGCTCGATCAGCCGACGCGCCAGCAGGCAGTTTGCGCCGAAAGTGCCGGGCTTGCGCGAGTCCGGGCCGTACTGCTCGAACGTGGCCGCGGGCTCCTTGCTCAAGTCCATCAGATCCGGGACCGACGCCTGCATCCGGTAGGCCAGCTCGTACTGCGCGATGCGCGTATTGATCTCCGGGTCTCCCGCCGACTGCGCCTCCATCTGGTTTAGCTGCGACAGCCCGTCGAGCATGCGGCGGCGGCTCGCGATATCGAAGCCCGGCGGATTGCTCAGATAGAGCACCGGATCGCCGACGGAGCGGAGCTTCACCCCCTGATTGACGGACGGCAGAAAGCCGCTGCCCCAAAGCCGCCCGAAGAGAGGCTGGTCGTTCGTGTTGCCGGTGCCCTGCGAAATCAGGACGATGTACGAGGGCAGGTCGTGGTTCTCGCTCCCGATGCCATACGAGAGCCACGACCCGATGCTAGGGCGGCCGGGCTGCTGCGAGCCGGTCTGGATGTAAGTGACGGCCGGGTCGTGATTGATCGCCTCCGTCCAGCAGGATTTGACAATGGCGATATCGTCCGCGATCCCCGCCGTGTGCGGCAGCAGTTCGCTGAGCCACGCGCCGCTCTTACCGTGCTGCGCGAACTTGAAGATGGTAGGCGCGACCGGGAAGTTCTTCTGCCCGGAAGTCATCCCCGTCAGCCGCTGGCCCATCCGGATCGAATCCGGCAGATCGATCCCGCGATGCTTCTGAAGCTCGGGCTTATGGTCGAAAAGGTCGATTTGCGACGGCGCCCCCGACTGAAACAGGTAGATCACTCGCTTGGCTTTGGGCGCGAAATGGAG
>JAYTEU010000587.1:0-2534 GCA_043734985.1 Chthonomonadaceae bacterium | reverse complement strand
AGACCGGGTAGGGAGCCGAGCGTGACGATATGTCGACCGCAAGTCCGGTCGGAACTCCGCTCGTCGCTCCAGGTGGAGTAGAAGTCGGTGGTGCGCGGGAATGCGGCGTAGAGATAGGGCGAGAAGCCGATTTCCAGGATTCGCGGTCCGGCAGCGGACGGAGTTTCTAACATAGGGTTATCCTGAACCTGGAGAGTGATCGTGATGGCGCTCCCGCCAACGCAGCCTGAAGAGTTCGCCTCCGTACCGCCTGCTCGACAAAAGCGCCTCTCGCTCGATGCGTGGCTCTTCGCGCTTGTCGCCGCTACGGCGCTCGGCTGCGCGATTCTCCTCTACTTGCGGTTTCTGGGGTCGCCTCGCCTGCTCTGGAACGATACCATCCACGACCGCAACGCCCACCTCTATTCCGGAATGTGCCTGGCGATGGACGTGCGACTGGGAGATATACGTCATCTTTTCGCAGACCTCGATTCCTTTCGCACCTGGCCGCCATTTCACGATGGACTGTTGGTAGGAACCGCTCTCCTCTTGGGTAGCGGCGACGAGCGCTGGGCCGTCCTCCCGAGCCTCATGGCGTGGATTGGCTCGGCGGTCTACGCCTTCCTGCTCGCTCGCCGGTGCTCGTCCAACGCCGGGTCTGTTGCGGGAATCCTCGCGGCGCTATTCGTGCTCGTCAGCCCCGCGCTGCGAGCATACGCCACGGACGTGATGATCGAAAGCCTGGGGGCGGCGCTCAGCATTGCCTGCCTCTACTACTACGTGGCGGCCGAACAGGACCGCACACCACGCGCCTATCGCGCCGTCGCCCTGTCCCTCACGCTTCTGTTCTTCACAAAGTATAACTACTGGCTTCTTGTGGCGCTGGGCACGATCGCGGACCGTATCGCCGCCGATCCAAAACGGCCGATCGCCTGGCTTGGCGAGCGCCTCAAAGCTGCCTCACAGGGCGATTGGCTCGCGGCGCAGGTGCGTCGCTCATCGAACTATTTCGTGCTGCTCATCCTGGTTGTTGGCGCGGCGCTGGCCCTGAGCGGCGGCGTTCAACTATCAGTTTTAGGCCGAAGCGTCTCCGTTCGTCCAAGCCCAAACCTGTTCACTATCGTGTATGCGGTCTGCTTCCTCCGCTTAGTTCCCTGGTACCGCCGTAAAGGGCGTGCAATGGTGATGCAGTCCGGTACAGGGCTTCGCGAATTGGTGCAATGGCATGTATGGCCGATCGCGCTCTGGTTCTGGTGGCCGCACAGGCTCTACTCCTTCCTGTGGGTGCTCGACCCGGCCTCAAACGCGGGCGAACATCCGCGCCACGATCTGATCGGCGGCTATGAGTACTACTGGAACGCCATTGCCACCGACTTTCACGTGGGGTACTGGAGCGCGGCTATCGCGGCAGGATTGGCGCTTTTCGCATTCCGGCTTGGCATTCAGAAGAGGCTGCGGCCCGGCGCGACTGCCGTTCTTTGGTTCATTGCGATTGCACTGCTGCTCACCATCCACCATCAAAATAGAAAGAGCCGGTTCCTGCACTCCTGGGTTCCGCTGGTATGGGTAGCAGCGGGCGTCGGGGCGGCAGGGCTTGCGCCAAAGCGGCAGAAGGGGAAAGTATCCGCTGCGTGGATATGTTTTGCTTCCGGAGCCTGCGCGTTTACGCTGCCGCATCTACCTGGTCTTACGGCACCCGCCCACGCTCCCGAAGGCGGCATTCATCCCCCGGCAAGGTCCACCCTGGACGTCACTGACGCGTACTTGCCGGACCTCGCGGAGAGCAGGCACGCGGCAGTATTTTCGAATATGCCGATGAAACACCTGGCGCAGTGGACCTACCTGAAACGCTACCATCGAAAACAGCGCCTGGAAACCGATGTCAAGGGCTTTGACCCGACGTCGGCGGACAACCGTTCCTGCTTGAGCCAATGGGCCGCCGCGACGGACTGCGATACCATCGTGTATGCGGATTTTCCACCCGGCTCGGCGTTCTATGCCGAGGTGCCAGGCTGTGAAACCCTGCCGCAATATCTCACCATGATGGAGACTCAATCCCGTTTTGCCCTGGTCCGAAGGCAATCCATCCCGCGGTACGGATGCACGGTCAGTGTATGGAAGCGGTTGAACGGCGCAAACCCTTAGAGAAGTCGTCCGATCCTCGCGCCTTGAAACGTGGCCTGTTCGCACGTCTGCGGCAGGTTGGCGTCGCCGATGACGTGAATCTCCGGGACGCGGCCCCGCAGGAGCGCCGCCAGCCTGTTTTCCGGCCGCGACCCTACTGCGCCGACCACGGTATCGATTTCTGAGACTTCGTGCTCCTCGCCGGTCTGCACATCGCGGAGCAGAAGCGCGCCCTCTCCGGCCCACTCCGCAATATCCTGGCCGGGCCGGAACCGAACGCCACGGGCGCGAAGTTGTTCCAGCATCTCCTCCAGCATCATCCCTTCTACTGCCGGGCTGATCTGCAATAGGGGAGTGACGAACTCGATCTCCACGCCCCGCGCCGAAAGGTAGTCCGCCGCGACGAGCGGGCGAAAGAATCCCTCCCGGTC
>JAYTEU010000586.1:0-5652 GCA_043734985.1 Chthonomonadaceae bacterium | reverse complement strand
TGGTCTCCCTGATCGACGACGGCGACACGCGCGAAGTCGTGATCGGCATGGCCGAGCCCGCCGCCATCCCCGGAGCCAGCGCCATCGCCAACGCCGTCTTCAACGCCTGCGGCGCACGAATAACCTCCCTGCCCATCACGCCGGATAAGGTGCTGATGGCTTTGGCTAAGAAAGCTTGATGGGGTGAGAGGGTGATTTTCCTTCACCCTCTCACCCCCTCACCATATTCCGGAGCACACGATGAGCATGAATTCGTTTGAGCTACATAATCCGAATACGCTGCAGCAGGCGATTGGCCTTCTGGATGCGAAAGATACCGATAACCGCAGAATACGGCTGATGTCGGGCGGGCAGGATCTGCTGACGGAGATGAAGGAGCGCCTGGTCGAGCCGGAGGCGGTCGTCAACTTGAAGCACATTCCCGGCCTCGACAAGATCACTTACGATGCAAAGACCGGGCTTCACATCGGCGCGCTGGTGAAGGTGGCCGATGTTGCGGAGAGCGACGTCGTGCGCAGCCGGTTCCCCGCGCTCTCCATGGCGGCGGGCAGCATCGGCTCGCCGCAGATCCGCCACGCGGGCACTATCGGCGGCAACCTGTGCCAGCGCCCGCGCTGCTGGTACTACCGCAACGAGCACATCGTCTGCCTCAAAAAGGGCGGCGACCGGTGCTACGCAGTAGGCGGCGAGAACAAGTACAACGCGATCCTGGGCGGCGGCCCATCGTACATCGTACACCCGTCCGACAGCGCGACCGCCCTTGTTGCCCTGGGCGCGACCGTCACCATCCAGGGACCGAAAGGGGCGCGCACCCTTCCGCTGGAGAAGTTCTTCGCGCTTCCGACGGTGCGCGTCCGTCACGAGAACGTTCTGCAGCCGAACGAGATCGTGACGGCGATCACGATTCCCAATTCGCCGCTGGCCGCGCGCAGCGTCTACCTGAAGTTCCGGGAAAAGACCTCGATGGACTGGGCGATGTCCGCCTGCGCCGTGGCCCTGCAGGTCTCCGGAGGCAAAGTGATCGATTCGAGGATCGTGCTGGGAGGAGTTGCGCCCATTCCATGGCGAGCGCCCGGCGCGGAGTTCTTTCTCAAAGGCAAGCAGCCGGACGCGGCCACCCTCCAGGCCGTAGCCAACGCCGCCCTGACAGGAGCCCTAGCGCTTGCCCAGAACGCCTACAAAATCCCCCTAACAAAGACGCTCGTGCGCCGAGCCATCACGCAGGCCGTGGGGAACAGTTAGGCAATCGGCAGTAGGCAGTCGGCAATCGTGAAATTCGAAGCCCGCGCTGCCTGCCGCATGCATTTCACGACTGCCTACTGCCGATTGCCGACTGCCCCTCAAGGTACCGCGATCGGCGGCAGGTCCTGGACGGCGCTGCGGAGGGCTTGCTCCCAGCGGGCGTGGATATCCTGGAGATCGGGGTCTTTGGCGGTGAAGCGACGGTACTTCTCGATGGAAAACGAGTCCGTGGGATAGATCAGCAGGTCGATCGGCGGCCCTACCGTAACGTTGGAGCGCATCGTGGAATCGAGCGATATCAGCGCGTACTTCGCGGCCTCTTCCAGCGTCGTGTAGTCGTAACGGACGCCCCGGTCGAGGATCGGGCGTCCGTATTTGCATTCGCCGATCTGCAGATAGGGAGAATCCTCGGAGGCGCACAGGGGATTTCCCTGCGGATAGATCAGGTACAGGTTGTGCTGCTCGCCGTGAATCTGGCCGCCCAGAATCAAGTTGACGTTGAAATTGTAGTCGTCTTTCGCCAGCGCTTCCCGGTCCAGGCTCGCGACGCACCGCACCTGGTCGCCGATAACGCGAGCGGCTTCGTACATGGAGCTTACGGCGGCCAGTCCCTCGCCCCGCTCGAAATCTTTTCGCAGCATGGTAACTACCGACTGAGACAGCGAGAGGCTTCCGCTCGTAAGCACTATGAGAGCCCTGTCGCCGGGCGTGACGAACGTGTGCATCTTGCGGCAAACGTTTACCTGGTCGTAGCCCGCGTTTGTGCGCGAATCCGATGCCAAAACGACGCCCTGGCGGGTCATAATACCAACGCAATATGTCAAAACGCTCTCCTCGGGCCGAACTCTTGCGATCTCACCGGAACTACGGCGCGGGCCGCGTACCGTTAAGGATACCTCGCGGCCGGGGATTTGCATACCCTGCGCGTGCCGAGAGCGCCTGTAGGGTGGGGGCTCGTCCCCCGCCGTCCGAAGTGTTTCCACGTGCCGAGAGCGCATGTAGGGTGGGGGCTAGTCCCCCGCCGCACCGGCTTGTCTCCCGCCGCACCGGCGCATATCCCGCCGCGCTCGCCTGGCCTGCGCGCGCGGGGAGTGCATCCGTGTTCCACCGGCAACGAAGCCGCTGCTGCGCCGTATAGTTTCGGAAAGCGCGGTCTTCCGGTCAACCTAACTTTATAAGGTGGAAAGATGCTTATTCGCTTTGGTTTCGATATCGAGTTCGAGCTGCCTGCCCCGACCGTGGTAACCTGCATGCTTTACACTCATCCCTGCATCGCGCGATCGCTGCTGGAGCCGGACGAGGTAAGGGCCTCTCCCGATCTCAGGATTAAGACCTATTGGGACGGTTTCGGCAACAGGTGCGGCCGAATCGTCGCCCCCACCGGCCGCCTTCGGCTGACGAACAATTCGCTCTTGGAGGACAGCGGACGGCCGGACATCGTCGCTCCGGAAGCGAGGCAGCTGCTCGTGGAGGATCTGCCGAACGAAACGCTGCTCTACCTCCTCGCGAGCCGCTACTGCGAGGTGGATCGGTTCAGCAACCTGGCCTGGCACCTCTTCGGTTCCACTTCCACCGGATGGCCGCGCGTGCAGGCCGTATGCGACTGGGTCCACCAGCACGTCAAGTTCGACTACAAACTGACGCATCCGAGCAAGAGCGCCTGGGATGTCTACAACGAAAAGGTCGGGGTCTGCCGGGATTTTCAGCATCTCGCGATCACGCTCTGCCGGTGCCTCAATATTCCCGCGCGCTATGCCACCGGCTACATGGGCGACATCGGGATTCCGCTCTCCGCCGATGCGATGGATTTCAGCGCCTGGTTCCAGGTCTACCTCGGTGGCCGCTGGTACGATTTCGACGCCCGCAACAATATTCCGCGGATCGGCCGTATCCTTATGGCGACCGGGCGGGACGCGGTGGACGTAGCGCTGACTACCTCCTTCGGAACGGCCGACTTGATAAAGTTCGTAGTCTGGACCGACGATGTAACGGAGACTCACGTGCCTGCCCCGCTCTCCTAACGACCACGCCATCCAAAGTCTCCACTACGTTACTGCGCTTGAATTGGTCCGACTGCCGGGCAATCGACGCATTCCGTCCTCCGGAAGGCGGGCGCCCCTGGGTTGCGATGCGTCCAATTGCCGGGTCGTTTATGGACGCGGTTGTCCTCAACGGCTCATGCAGCGCGCAAATAGTGCAAAAATAGGCCGAAAAGAGGGCGTGAGTCGCTTGCTTCGGTTTTAGAGTCTGTGATATAATTAGTGTACTGTGTGAAAAAAAGACCGAACACATCGATGTGTCCGGGAAACCCCCATGTGAGGTCGAAAAGTCATGGAAACGAATCAAGTGGAGTGGAGGAGCGCGGACATCCAGACGTCGGAAGGTCCGTCGCTGGATTTCATACGCGCCGTAGCAGAGTTGCTGGAGACCGATCCGGACGACATTCTCGCCGAGATGGGTTACGCTCACACCGAAGCCGTCGAGGCGGCGGTCGTTTAATTCCCGGATTTTCGGGGCATGGAGAAAACCGCCGGGCCGCGTGCCCTTCGTGGTTTCCTCCCACAGGTTTCCGCGCCCTAATCGGCGCAAGACAGATACCAAAGCGGCAGAGTCCTCGCAGGCTCTGCCGCTTTTGGTTGGGCAGTAGGGATTAGGGGTTAGGAAATGCACTCCCCAACCTCTAATCCCAATGCCTTTTAAATAACGGCCTTGGCGCACGGCACTAAAGTACCGGTCTAAGTTTGCGAAGTCCGCCTCCGCGGACTCAATCCGCAACCCGCGAAGGCGGGTTTTGTAAACTTAGACCGGGGTTTCAACCCCGCGCTTATTTAAGAGGCATTGTCCCTAACCCCCGCCCTTCCCCCGAAACGTCCGGGCGTTAGCGTCGTCTAGTTTAGGTGGCGTAATTCACGCTTCCCTAGAATCGCGTTCTAAAGCGTTCCATCTCCACTGCCGTCAAGGAAATTTGCCGCGCGGTGCAAGGGTCAGGCGTGGGAATCCCTGGTAAATGGCTCGATTCGGTAACCCTAGTTTACAGAAGAAATCTGGAGGAAATCCAATGGGCGAGCAGGCAAATCGGCGTAGTTTAGCGAGCGGCATCGCGATGGGCATCCTGGTGGGTGCGGTCGGTCTTACCGCGACCGTCTCCGCGCAGGCGCAGCCACCTGGAGGCAGGCCCGGCGCCGCCGGTCAGCCGGGTGGCGGTGGAGGGAGAGGCGGTGGCGGTGGCGGCCAGCGTGACATGATGCGGATGGGCCAGGGGGGGCGCAACGTGACTGCGGCGATGACGCCCGTATCCGCGCTTACCGCCGAGCTGAAATTGACGCCGAAACAGCAGAATGACATCAAAGCGATCCAGGATAAGTTCCGCAAGGATATGATGGGTATGTTCCCGGCCGGCGGGGCAGGCGGCCCAGGACCGGGCGGTCCGGGCGGGCGGCAGGGCGGCGGCCCCAATGCGGGAAGGCCGGGCGGTCCCGGAGCCCCAGGTGGTCCCGGAGCTGGAGGCGGCCGTATGGGGGGACCAGGTGCTCCCGGCGGCGGCGGGCGAATGGGTGGCATGGGGGGAATGGACCCGGCCGCAATGAAGAAGATACAGGACCTTTCGACGAAGGCCACCGCGAGCGTTGAAGGCGTGCTCACGCCGGCCCAAAAGAAAGAGCTGCCGGGCGCGCTCAAAGAGATCGGCGCTATGCGCCAGGCAGGCATCCCGCTCGAAACCCTGGAAGGCCTGAAGCTGACTTCCGCGCAGAAAAGCAAGATCATGTCCATTTCCGACAAAGCACAGAAGGACATGGAAACGAAGGTTCTGGCCGCACATGGGGATTTCGGCTCGCTGCGCCCGGTGTTTCAGGAGTCCCGCAAGAAAACGCACGATAGCGTAATGGGCACGCTCACCGCGCCGCAAAAGACGATCGTGGACAAGTATGAAAAAGACCATCCACGTCGCGGCGGCGGCATGGGCGGCGGCATGGGCGGGCCCGGCGGCGGCGGCAGGCCAGGCGGCGCGGGCGGCCCAGGCGCCGGTGGCAGACCTGGTGGAGCCGGTGGCCCCGGACGCCCGGGCGGTACCATCTAACACCAATGCCTCTTAAATAAGCCGTCGCAATGGTAGGCGCTTATTTAAAAGGCATTGCATCTAACACCCGAGCGCCGCGCGGTTCACGGCATTACCGGAGGATCGTGAAACGGTTGCCCTTCACCGCGAAACGAATACAGGCTCAGGACGGGAACGCTGGGAAGTTCCCTCCCGGCGTTCCCGCCCTAGAGAAACGCCCGCCTGCCCAACAGTCGGGCCTCAAAACCGGATGCGTCGCGTTGGAGCTGGTCGGCGCGGGTATCGTCTTCCTTAACAAGGCATATCTCCCACTGCTGAATCGTCCCTTCTTCTCCCGGCAGTCGCTCCAATAA
>JAYTEU010000585.1:0-1717 GCA_043734985.1 Chthonomonadaceae bacterium | reverse complement strand
TGGAGCTCTTCGTAATCGCCCCATGCTATGACGCTTTCCCAATTGGCAAGGTCAACGATGTGGTCCACCTGCACGCAGACGCTGGGGACGGCCCGCATGGCGTCGATCTTTAGACCCATGGCGCTGTGCGCGTAGAAGCAGCCCTCCTCGTAGACAAAGGATATAGGCACGACGTAGCAGCGCTCGCCGTCACGGCAGCCGATATGCGCCACGTATTCCGTCCGGAGCAGGCGTTCGATCTGGCTATCGGTAAGATCCCCAACCATTCGGTTCTCCCTTCTAAGCGTACGCGCAGTCGGGTACCAGGTTACGGGCGCGGGCCGCGGCCATCAGCTCCCCGCGGAAATCCGGGTGCGCGATCCGGATGAGGGCGAGCGCTCGCTCCCTAATGCACTTTCCGTGAAGATAGGCGGTTCCCCACTCTGTCACGACGTAGTGAACGTCGCCACGGGACGTTACAACGCCTGCACCGGGTTTGAGAGTCGCCACGATGCGCGAGAGGGTCGAGCCATCCCGAAGGTTCGCCGTCGAAGGTAGGACCATAACCGGCTTGCCGCCCTTGCTGCGCGCCGCGCCCCGCATGAAGTCCACCTGGCCGCCGATTCCGCTGTAGAACCGCTCGCCGACCGAGTCGGAGCAGACCTGCCCCGTCAGGTCAACTTCGATGGCGCCGTTGATGGCAACCATATTGTCGTTGCGGGAGATGATGAACGGATCGTTCACATACTCGGTCGGCAGGAACTCGATGGACGGGTTGTTATCCACGAAGTCGTAGAGCGCGCGGGCGCCCATGCAAAACGAGGTCACGATCTTGCCGAACCGGAGCGATTTGCGCCTGCCCGTGACTACTCCCGCCTCGACGAGCTTCATTACCCCATCACTGAACATCTCCGTGTGGATGCCCAAGTCCTGTTTCGTCATAAGGCATTCCAGGACGGCATCCGGAATTCCTCCGATTCCCATTTGAAGGGTGGCGCCGTCTTCGATAAGATCGGCGACGTTGCGGCCGATCCGTCGCGCGGCGTCCGTCTGCGGCTGGGATGGCAGCTCCAGTAGAGGGCTATCGCTGTGTACGAAACTATCGATCCTGCTGACGTGCAGAAAGCTGTCGCCGAGCGTGCGCGGCATGCGTACATTGACCTCCGCGATGATGTGCCGCGCGCTTTCGACGGCGGCCTTGACGACATCCACGGAGACGCCGAGGCTGCAGTAGCCGTGTGCATCGGGAGGGGAGACCATCACCAGCGCGTGATCTAGCGTAAGCTGCCCGTTGCGAAAGAGGGCTGGTATTTCGGAGAGAAAGATGGGCGTGTAGTCGGCCCTGCAGGCGTTTACGGCCTCGCGTACGTTGGCTCCAATAAAGAAGGCGTTGTGCCGAAACCGCTTTTCAAACTTCGCATCGGAGTAGGGCGCGGTGCCCATGGTCATGATATGCACGATCTCGGCATGGTCGACGTGATCCGCCGATTCGGTAAGAGCGTTCACCAGCGTCTGCGGCTCGGCCGCGTTGCTGCCTATGAATATCCGCTCGCCCGTGCGCAGCTCTGCTACCGCCTCCGCCGCAGTCTTTGTTCGTTTTCTGTAATGGTCCTGCCAGCTCATTCGCGGACGCTCCCCCTATAATCGTGCATTCGTATTTGCTCGTTGTTTTAACAGGCTCATTATGGAGCGGCAACCACGCCGAACACATCCGCAGATCGGCGGATTGAGCGGTGAA
>JAYTEU010000584.1:0-10747 GCA_043734985.1 Chthonomonadaceae bacterium | reverse complement strand
TTCGCCGAAAAGAACATCGGCGTGGCCGTTGCGCTTGAGGAGGGGCTGATCGTCCCCGTGGTAAAATTCGCCGACCAGAAGGCGCTCGGCGCAATCTCAACCGAGCTGAAGCAGCTTGTGGAGAGGGCGCGCACGGGCAAGTTCACGCCCGACGATCTGGCGGGCGGCACGTTTACGATCACCAACCTCGGCTCCTTTGGCATCGATGTCTTCGACCCGATCCTAGTGGCGGGTCAGGCGGCCATCCTCGGCGTAGGGCGCATCGCGGATAAGCCGGTCGCGATCGCCAAAGCGGTCGTTATCCGCACGATGATGAACCTGTGCCTCTCGTTCGATCACCGAATACTCGACGGCGCGCCCGCGGCCCGGTTCCTGCAGCGGCTGAAGGAGCTGCTGGAGAACCCGATGATGATCTTGCTGTAGGGCTGAGGGCAGCCCTTACAATAGGGAAGGAATTGCCATGGCGCAGCGCGCCGGTCGTCTAACGTGCCCGAGGTGTGGGGCGAATAATTTCGACACCGTTACCTCCTGCTGGAAGTGCGGAGCTCCTGTTGGTGCGGCGGGAATGGCGCCTTCGGCTCCTATCCCCGCCGCGAACATGTCTGCCCCCTCAGCCTACGTTCAGGAACGGGCGCCCGCCACTTACCCGCAGCCCGCGCCGATGCCCTATCCCGCACCCGCCTCCGCGATAACGGGCGACTCCGGAGTGGCTCGCCGCGCCGCAATCGCCCTCGCGCTGACGATCCCCTTCGTGGGCCTGCCGGTCGGCTGGGTCTTTATGATGATCGAAGACCGCAACAAGCAGGCGATTGGGCGTGTCTGCGCGGTCTGGAGCATGATCGGCCTGGTCCTGCACCTGATTTTGACCTATTTTATGGTGCAGGGCACAGTCAAGATGCTGGGCTCGCTCCTTCCGCAGGTCATGGCCGGCGCGGCGGCGTCACGGCGAGCGTCGCCCGGTGGACTGCCGGGCGACGGTCTCTGATTTCTGCGCTCCACAAAAGTCCTGGACGGCGCTCACGCGATCGACCCCGGCACAATCGGATGGCGTAATACTCCTTTCTTGGTCAACCCTGTTCTAAAGAAAATCCTGCGAATCGCCATAATTAGACACATGAGCAGTTTCAGCACGCGCCGGTATGCAGCCGGACGCGCGCTCACGCGGTCTTTCGATTGGGCGCGCGCAGTCGTTCTCATTTACCCGGAGACCACGTAGGAACGGAGCAAGCGATTTTGATTTCCGCACCTTCATCACCGAACGGGATCGACAGTGAAACGGCATCGCGCCCGGAAACCATTCTAAGGCTGACGTGCGATGAGGGACACGGCGACAGCGTGACACCCGGCGCGTCTTCTGTCTTTTCCTCGATTAAACAGACCGCGGCTGCGCTCGCCGGCGCCGCCGGCGGCCAGGCGGTTCGGCGCGCAATCGATGCGGCTCGTGGTGCGGATAACATGCGCGAGGCGGTTGTGAATACCGAGCGACTGGACGCCGCGATTCAGCGCGCAAACGCGGACCAGGCGCGACGGTCGGCGCGGTGCACGCGCGCCACCCTGGACGCACTGGTTTGCCATACCCTGCAGCCTTGTATCGCCCTCGACGATTCGGACCGGATCGTTCGGTGGAACGCCGCGATGGCCGATTGGACCGGAATCTCGGAAGAGTCGGCGCTGAACTCGCCCCTTACCGCAGTGTTCGAGACTGCGACGGTCGAAGCTATCGGCGCGGCCGGAGCGGCCCTAAGGGATTCGGAGGAGGAGCCTGGAGGCGTGGGCGCGGACCCGGTGTTCGTCCTGGAAGGCCCCTTTGCGTTGGCGAGCGGCGGGGCAGTCGGCCGCGTCTCATTGTTCCCCCTTTGCCGTATTCCGCATGTAATCGAGGAGATAGTTGTACTCATAACGCCAGGACTTACCGACTGAGATTATGATTGGGCCGGGCATTTCGCCCCATCCAGGGTACCCGGCGGACGCCGCGCAGCGGCCCACAGCGAAGGGCTCGCCCGTCGCGACCCAATCCAGTTTGCCCCTTAATAATAGGTAATCCGACGAATAACCGAAGAGACGCGAAAAACCACTACAGGTAGCGTGTTGAATTGCACGCTCGTCACTGTCAATCGCGTAGACAAATTATTCCTCGGAACATGTAATGGAGAGTGGTAGCAAAAGCCGGAAATTATTTCCGGCTTTTTTCTGTTTGCGGAAACAAGTGCATACCTTGCCGCCGTATTGACAAAATAGAAAACAGTTATGGAGCCGTGGGCGCTGTCTAAAGTGATTTTAGGGCTGAGCCCGACCGCCTCCCTATTTCTGGAAGCCGGCAGGTTTCCGTTTATTTTCGATTGAGGAGTAAACTGAAAATGGATTCTACGCGTTGGCAAAAGAATGTGCCGCGTGCCGTCGTTATTCCCGCGGTTTTTGCACTGGGCGCGGTTGCGGCTATTGGGCTGCGCGGTAACGCCGGACAACCCAGCACGCCGGTTCAGCCCGCCACCCAGGCGATAACGATGCAGAACTCGTTCGAACAGGTCGCCGAGAAGCTTCGACCGTCCGTCGTGTTCATTCAGAGCCGCCAGAGCGTCAAGTCGCCCGCCATGTTCCGGCAGGGCGCGGACGATGGCGAGCAGCAGTTTGTGTTTCCGTTCCAGGGCGCGCCGGGCAACGGCCTCCGCGGGATGCCCCGCAATGGCCAGCCCTTCGGAATGTCGCCCGGCTATCCGCGCCAGGCGGTCGCAAGCGGCTCAGGTGTAATCGTCCGAAGTGACGGTTACATCCTGACCAACGATCACGTGGTGGACGGCGCGGACAAAGTGACAGTGCGTCTGCAGGATGGCCGCGAGTTCGTGGGCCAGGTGAAGCGCGACTTCAAGAGCGACCTCGCCGTGATCAAGATTCCTGCGGCCAATCTCCCGGCCGCCGAGATCGGCAACTCCGATAACGTGAAGATCGGCCAGTGGGCCATCGCGTTCGGCAGCCCATTCGGCCTGAGCGATACGATGACGGTCGGCGTCATCTCCTCTCTGCACCGGCAGGAGGCGATCGGCCAGGGAACGGACGGCCGGTTCTATTCGAGCTTGATCCAGACCGACGCGAGCATCAACCCCGGCAACTCCGGCGGACCGCTGGTGGACATCTACGGCCGGATCGTGGGCGTAAACGTGGCGATCGAATCGCCGAGCGGTACGAACGCCGGTATCGGCTTCGCCATCCCCGCCAACACGGCCAGGTATATCGTCGATCAGCTCATCACCAAGGGGTCGGTTACGCGCGGCTTCCTCGGCCTGGTACCGGTAACCGCGAGCTACGCCGACAAAGAGCGGGCAGGCGTGAAAGCGGGCGTGGTCATTCGCGCCATCGACGATAACACTCCGGCGCAGCGCGCGGGATTCGAGGTGGGCGACGTCATCGTGCGCTTCAACGGCAGGCCGGTCGCGGACGACGCCACCTTCCGTGACATGGTATCGCGCAGCCAGCCCGGTACCCGCGTCGATGTGATTGTGAAACGCGACGGCTCCGAGAAGGCCCTTACCCCGACGATCGAAGCGGTCCCCGCCGAAAAGGCGGTTGCGGCCAATACCCCGGCCGACCCGCAGACTCCGCGAGGCAAGCTGGGTGTACAGGTTGCAAACGCTTCCGATCCCGACGTACGGCAGCAGCTTGGCTTGAAGGAGACAGTCAAAGACGGCGCGGTTATCGTCAGCGTGGCTCCGGGCAGCCCGGCCCAGGAAGCCGGCATCCAGCCCGGCGACCTGGTGACCCGACTGAACGGCAAACCTGTAACGGATGCGGCTCAGTTGACCGAAACGGCGCGCGGTCTTAGAAGCGGCTCCACGGTGCCCGTCATCGTTCGGCGGCACGCGGCGGGCGGCGGCCAGTCACAGACATTGCTTCTGCAGCTTACCATCGAGTAAGGACAGGGGCGCCCAATGCCCGCTTACCATCGCGGTGAAGCGGGGCTCCCCACGATCGCAATACCAATGGGGAACAGAGCGGAAATTGCGCTCTGTTCCCTTTTTATCCCTCTCGGAAGGAAGGGTACCGAAATGGCGCAGGCAGTCCGCAGCGCCCCGAACGAGAAAAATCAGCGCGCGCCGGAGTGGGTGTATCTCTTCTCCGACGAGCAGTTCGTTCAGTGGTGCAAGAATCACAAACTGTACGTATGTTCCCAGGTTCGCGAGTTTACCGAAGACGAGCGAACCGCGATCTTCCGCTACGCGGAGCGCCGGCAACTGGTGAACTAGGCGGAGCCGGGTATTAAGATAGAGTGGCGAGAAGGGGCTCCTGCCCAAAAACGCGGGAGTCCCTTCTTCCTGTCACACGGTCTTCCCGCAGTCGTACAGTAACGGTGTAACAAGCGAAACGTTCCCCTGCTCTCAGCGCTCTCAGGGGAGCGACAAGGGAGAACCAACACGCCCATGCCACCAGTACACCACCAAAGGAAGCCCAATAACAAGCGCCGCTTTCGACGCATTGGCGGCCTTGCACCGATAATCGCCGCGTTCGCGCTTATGGCAGTCGTCGCGCGCACAGGCACCGAAACCCAGGGTGGCTCCAAGAACCCGCCTCCGGCCATACGGTCGGCGGTTGCTTCCCCCACCCAAAGCTAATAGTGCGAACTTCCGCCTCCAAATGCAGAGAGCCGGTTCCAGGCACTGCCTGGAACCGGCTTTTGCACTAGCCTAACCACGACTTTCATAACAGGTACGATCGTGTCACTCAATCGAACTCTCGTTCGCATACAATATCAAAAACTGTGCGCTGGCAGAATTAGGCTGATTGCGCCAGATTGAGGAGGGGCGCTCCGCGCCCGAGATTTTACTTAGCGCGCGGGCCGAGGCCCGAAGCGGAGAAAAATCGCATAGATTACCAGAAAGGAGTACTCTCAACCCGCGAACCATCCCGCCAAGGTGGGGAAATTTCGTTTGCCGAAAGGGGGAATTTTACTTCGCCCTTGACAAAAGCCGGACGTATAGCCGGCAGCATACTTCCATTCGACAACCAGCGGATAGCCGGCAGACGCCGAGCGGACGACCGTCGCCAGGGCGGCCTCCCAAATCCGTTCGATGTAACGAATTAATCATGTCGACCGTGCTTCAAAACGCTGCGAACGCCAATCCGCAACTGGACGGTTTGCAGATTGAAGGATCTACCTGGGATTAGGATTTCGACCTTGCTGTTAATACTGTGACTGACGTTCATGGCCCGTGACTATCCACTTATTATCTGACAAACGCAATTTATACAGTAGCTCTTCTCCTGACATTTGAGATGAAAGCCAGGCAAGTGTTAATTGCGCCATGCGATCGTCTTTTGCAATTCTAATTGAGCTTATATATATTGCCGTGCCCTTTTTTTGGGTCAGCGCATCCACGTAGCCATGGCGAGTGTTTTTCATCCTATGCCTATCCGTGAATACGATCGAATCATCGTTCAATAGCCTCAGCTTATCTTTCAATAGCCTCAGCAGACTTTCATCGGGTGGCGATCCGCTAATGTGCAGAAATACGACTTTACACCAATGATGGGAATTTGAACGTTTAAGATTATCAAATATGGCGGCTGCGACAACCTCATTCTGCAGATCTAATTCGGCGTGCGCTTGCGCTATGCGTTGATTATTTGTTTTGTCCGTTCCTGCAGCATTTTGTGTTTGATGATGGAAGCATCCCGGGAACAGACATATTGCGAGTAGAGTAACCGCCAATTTTGGGATCGACATCTCTTTCTCCGTATCCGATCTAACGCTTTAGCCGGCCAGGACAACGCTAGCCGGCTTAAGGCACGTTGCTACTTCGGGCAGGTATATGGGGGTCTACGCACGGTCGTCGACTTTAGGAGCAATCAGCGCTCCATTGCTACCGATGTGTGACTCGAGTATCAAACGCGTATCCGAATCCTTTAGCAGCAACGCGACTTCGATCAGCCCTATGCCAGATTTATATTCGACTTTCACATCGGCGCCGTGTTGCAGTAACAGTGAGGCCATTTCTGGGCTACGAAAATGGACGGCCAAATACAATGGCGAATGGCCCAACTGTGATCGAACGTTCGGATCTGCTCCATGTTCCAGGAGAAACCTTAGGATGGCTAGGCTACGACAGCCCACCGCCGAAATGATAAACGGATCCTCGTTAGCCGCGACCCAGTTCACGTCCGCGCTATGTTCGCACAAAAGTGTTACGAAGTCGAGGGCGTCTCTCTTAATTGCTTTATACATCGGTGTGTTGTTTCGACCTGCGGATGCCATCACCTCCGCGCCGTTCTCGAGCAAAAGCCTTGCTAACGCGTGATGACCATATTCAATAGCAAAGTGCAAGGGGGTACGGCTCGCAGAATTGCCTTGCCGATGGCTAACATTTGCTCCATTGGCAAGTAGTGACCGAACAACGCTATCCAGACCACGCATCGCGGCCTTTATCAGACAGTCATCCAATTCACCCTGTTGGTATCGGTTCGTATCTAAGCAATGAAGTATGTCATTGACCAGTTCGCATTCGACGAGGTCCGAGAGTGATGCGGACAAAATATCCTTTCCGTCATCGGTGTTAATGAAATGTTTTTGCATTAGTTTGTCTCATTTCTGAACGTGGCGCCTGCCCAAAATAGCAGTCACGGAGCCAGCCGAGAACTGTCTCACCCATTAGATAATCCGACGAATAACTGAGAGCACCGAAAAATCACTACAGCTAGCGTGCAGAATTGATCGCTCGCCACAGTAAATTGCGTAGACAAATTATTCATCGGAACATCTATTATATGGCGGCTTTAGACGCCGATTCGGGACGCCTCTCCGTAACATCTCCTTAATGCAATCGCAGAGCGCTTTTTCAAATTCAGGTCGCGTGTCAGACTCTTCTATACAAACGTTTTTCCGCTGGCACCGGTCAGTCCACCCTTCGTCATCGGGCTTGCCGTCGTTGATCCAGCCTGGCGAATCCCATGGGTTGCCCTTTGTATACAGGCCGATCACGTGGCAATCCGTTGGCGTTCCGCCCGGTACTGTGATCTTGCTTCGATGCCCAGATGGACGAACCAGTGCGCCGGTGTGCCATTTTCATGGCAACATGAAGCCGTGCCATCGGGGTCCACGTTTCCAACGGGATTGTTGCCGCCGTATGCGTTAAGGTTGACCCCGCCCTCATATCCAATCGGATCACGGGTGACGAATCGGCCCGTCATGGTATCGTAGTAGCGCATTCCAAGGAGCTGCAGTCCCGTCTCGAAATCGCTGCAGTATCCGTACTGCGCACCGAAGCCGCCGAAGGGATCGCCGCTGGTGTCGTTGGTGGCCGTCACTCCGAAAGCGTCGAAGGTGGAAGTGGATAGTATGGAGCCATTTGCGGCCAATCGACGGGAAGTACTACCCTGTGGGTCGAAGGCATAGCAGGTGCCTCCGGCAGAGGTATGGCGGGCAAGCAGACCACTGTCCGAGATCGAATTCACTTCGCGATTCTTCGACGTCTATTTGACAGCTAAGTGCCCGGTGGCGGATTGATCTCGGATAGGCCCGTTGATCGCGCCCCACACCTCCAACGCCTGGCAGTCAGCAACAGTAGATACCCAAAGCCTATCTCTGTCACGAGACCAAATAAAATGACACCGACAAGCAGATTCGATACGGCTCGGGGGTCGAAGTCCAGAATGTTATCGTAACCGATGTACCGGTACGGAAAGAATAGTGGGATGAGGTGGAATGTGATTAATAGGGATCCAGCAATTAATAAGCGCAAACCCGGCCAGAGTTTGGAGCTTCGGAATACGGGTACAAGAATTCCAACGACTACCGCATATACATCGGACGAGATTCGCAAGGATTGAAAACTCATCACTGCCGGAGTCGGTACGGGGCCGTGCATGCTCCGTTGGGCGATCGTTGTGATAAACATGCTCCAGATTTCCGAAGCGCCCAAGAAAAGAAATGCCATAGACCATCGGTCTCGAAACTTTTGAATATTCATATGGTTTCTCTAACGAGACCAATCTAAGCCGTCGGTCCCGGATCGGTCTTCTCTCTTGACAATATAGTCTATATCTCGCGCGGCTATCATCGGGCGGCTGAGAATGGCGGTGCATAAGAGCCGCGCGCGAATGCCTCGACCTCCAGGAAGAGTGCCAGCCCGTTCGCAGCCAGAGCCGGGTCGTCAGTTATTGCACAATGGGCGCGTGTGCCATTTTGATTATTGGCTGTGGGTCGCCTAATACATGCTTGTTATGTTAGGAGCGGCTTCCCGTCGCATCGTGACCGTTCTACATCCGGCTCCGCGCCCAATCGGTTACGCGACAAATGGATACGCCAACCGCTCATAGTGCGCGCGCCTCCTTAGTGGCTGGAGGGGCCCCTGCTGGAGCCGCGGCCACGTCCACCGCCCGGCCTCCCTGGCCTAGGTGCCGGAATAGGCGTCAAGCCCAAACGTCGTCTCGCACAATTCCACATATCACGGCTCCACTCTCCGCAAGTGTATAAATGACCTGGGAAATTGATGTCGTGCTGATGCCCAGGGAGTCCTACAATCGGGCGAAGAACCGGTCCCGCCCCTAAGCCAGGGACTGATGCCAGGATGCAGGCGCAAAGGGCTGCGTCGAATGCAGGCGAGGGATTGGACACGACCGGGTAGCCGCTAGGGTCCGGCGTATCCGGGTCCGGCGTAATTACGCTGTATTGTTGCCCTGGCACGCCATGACCGCTCGGCCAGTAACCGACATCTGTGAATCCGGCGCAGTTCGTTTGGAGGTGAATATATCGATGGTTGTATGGATAGCCGAATGAAGTTGACGGCAACTCAATGATGTCATCCAGTCCAGTCGGGTCGGAATGGATTCCGAAGTGGTTATGTGTATAGTTATATAGATTGACACCCCCTTCGTATAGCATCCGATCCCGCGTGAGAAACCTGCCCTGCGAAGCTGCGTAATATCGCTGTCCGAGTAATTCAAGGTTTGTCTCGGAATCCCATCGGTATCCATGCATTGCACCGAAACCCGCGTAGGGATCGCCACTGGTGTCATTTGTAGTCCGCGTGCCGGTAGCATCAAACGCGGAGCTAGAAAGGATCGCACCGTTTGCGTCAAGACGATGGACAGTTGAACCATCAGGGTTGAATGCATAAATGGTGTTCGCTGTTTGCGTATGGCGGGACAGAAGCCCGTTACTCCAAATCGTGTTGGCGGAAACGAGTTGACCGCTTGAATCGAGTTCGCAAATAGGAATTTCGCCATCCGCATATAGGAAGTATGTCCTACCGTAGCTGTTCTGCTTCCAAGCCCTGCGCCCGTCAGCCAAATACCCCGCACTGATCAAAGAACCACACACTGTCATCCGATTTTCCGCGTCGAACAAACACGTAACCCCGCCGTAGTTCGCGGGATTGCCGCCTAGATCATACATTATTCCTGCGTACTGGTTATTGGAATTGAACGTGTTCGTCGTGCCCTTGAAGCTTGTCGGGTTTCCGGCGCCGTCGAAGCCGAAGTTATTAGTGTAACCGCCGAGGCAGGTTGAGCTCTCCTGCGTCAGCTGGTCTTTGACGTCGTATTGGTAGGCCGTTGTGCCGGAATAGATGGACACGGCAGGAACGTTGTTCGTCCGCGCCACACGATTACCCGCGCCGTCATGGCTCATCCCGCTGAACTCGGAAAGCATTGTGTTATCGAGTTTGCGATTCGCAAGGTCAGTCAACTGCCCGAGCGCGCTATACGTGCTGGTGGCGACGACGGCATTGGCGGAGCGCTGTGTCCAGAGCCAGCCATTATCCAGATACGTCCACGCGAATGTTTCACTGAAGGGATTCGACAGGCCGACCGGTCGCCCAGCGCCATCAAAGGTATATGCGAAATTTCCGGCAGGCGTACTCAGTATTTGCAGGCTGCCGTCGGGGTAATAGACATAGGAGATTCCCTGCGCGGGAAGACCCGTATAAGTTGTCGTGAGGCTGAGAGGGCTGTCTTTATCATCGAACGTAGTTGAACGGCTGCCTGTTCCGTCACTCATGCTGTCTGTGCGTCCATACATGTCGTAATGCAGATGCACGTTGATTGAAGCGCTGGCAGGATACTGTACGTCGGTCAGCCGGCTTTCGACGTCGGTATAGAGGTAACTGGTAACGATTCCTCTGCCGTCAACGCGCTGCAGCAGGTTACCTAGGTTATCGTAGGACGGAAACTGAATTGTGTCTCCGCCCGGAAAGACCATGCCTGCGGGATAGCCTGCCTGGTTGAATGTCGTGACCGTACTGTGATTGTTGCCGTCCGAAAGCGATATCCTGCGATAGAGCGCATCGTACAGGTAACTGACCGGCTCTGTGCTTCCCGATACAGAAAGCGTTTCACCCTCCGGCCCATAGGTCGAAGTCACCTGCCGGATCGCAGTGCCGCTTTCGTCGTATGCCACCGTCTGCTGAAGCAGCCCGCCGGCATACTGATAGTTGTTCTGGGTGTAGCCATGTCCTGTGCCAGTCTGTCCGGTAACGGGCAGAATGTATTGATACGGCTGGTCAGCCAGATTATATGTCGTATCCGACTCGACTCCAATCGCGTCTACCCGGCTCACCTGCCGACCCTGCGCGTCCCACCGGAAATGCATCACGTGTCCCAGATTGTCCGTGACAGTCAGTGGCTGTTCGACGGCGGCGCTCTGGCTGTAGGCGCCGTCCGCTGTGTAGTTAAAGGTAGTGGTGATCGTGGCTGCGGCATTATTGCCGGGCGCGGTGATCGTCAAGATGTTGTTCAGGCCATCCCAGGTATACGATGTGGT
>JAYTEU010000583.1:0-3162 GCA_043734985.1 Chthonomonadaceae bacterium | reverse complement strand
GTCTGCACGCGGAGCTTTGCGTCCAGGTTCGAGAGCGGCTCATCCATCAGGAAGACTTTTGGCTCGCGCACGATAGCGCGGCCAAGTGCTACGCGCTGGCGCTGGCCGCCGGAAAGCTCCTTCGGCTTGCGCTGAAGCAGTGCGCCCAGCCCGAGCATCTCCGCCGCTTCCGTGACTCGACGGTTGATCTCTTCGGCAGTGAAAGCGCGGCGCGTGTTGAACGGCCACACTCCCCCAGTCGGCAGCCGCTTGAGCCGAAGCCCGAAGCTCATATTGTCGAAGACGGTCATGTGCGGATAGAGCGCGTAGTTCTGGAAGACCATGGCGATATCCCGATCTTTCGGCGAGACGTCGTTGACAAGCCGGTCACCGATAAATATCTCTCCACTGGTCGACTCCTCCAGCCCGGCGATCATTCGCAGCGCCGTGGTCTTTCCGCAGCCGGACGGCCCCACGAAAACCATGAACTCCTTGTCGCGGATATCCAGGCTGATACTGTTGACGGCAGTTACTTTATTGAACGACTTTGTCAGGTTTTTTAGGGCGACGCCGGCCATACGAAACTATTCTCCTACAGTTGCTCAAGCCCATGGGCTTCGCAATCGCCGATATTGGGGTACATACGAACGCAGGTTCGGGGAAATAGGTAGAAGGGCGTCATTTAAAGATGCGCGCCCGCCTGAAGCTTACTTGCAGGCATTATAGGAGAAAGGCGGCCGGAATGTCAAGTCGGCGTCCGGCTGCGGATGTGAGTCGCGTTTGACCGTGTCCGCTTACGGTGCTATAATTCTTAATCATGAGCGATATGCCCGTATTTCCCAATGCACCGACGACACTTGCGAACCTACCAGCCCCTGTCAATCCCCGTCGTGGCAGCCTTTTTGTCCTTTCCGGGCCCTCGGGCGTCGGCAAGGGAAGTCTGCTGAAGTGTTTGATTGACCAGGTGCCTGGCGTGATCCGAAGCGTCAGCGCGACGACCCGCCAACCTCGTCCAGGCGAGGCCGACGGTGAAGACTACCACTTCCTCTCGCGGGAGCAGTTTGTCGCCGATATTACGTCCAATCGCTTCATTGAGTATGCCGAATACAATCGGTGCTACTATGGCACGCCGTTAGAGCCGATCGAGCGAATGCGGGATCAAGGGCTGGACGTCGTGCTGGAGATCGAGGTTCAGGGCGCGCAGATCGTCTCGACCCTCATCCCGGACGTTGTGATGATTTTTATTCAGCCACCGTCACCCAAGGCCCTGGAAGAGCGGCTGCGGAAACGTGGAACAGACTCCGAAGCGCGGATCGCCGAGCGCCTGAAGATCGCCGCTGCGGAACTGTCCTGTCTGCCCCTTTACGACTTCGCCATCGTCAACGACGACTTCGACCAGGCGCTGGATCAGCTCAAGGCGATTGTGGTCGCTGAGCGCTGCCGCATCCCGAACGAGTCCCAATCGTGAGAGACCGACCCCTTACAACCTGCGAGGGAGTCCGTGGGACTAAAGCCCTCGGCTTGCGACTACAAAATCGCCCAAGGGGCACCCGGCCTTCGCGGACTCCGAATCTTGTCCGCGAAGGCGGACTTAGCGTTTTCATCGGGCGAGGATTTCCCCGAAAGGGTCCGGGGTCTCTCGGACAATCCCAAGCCCGCAAATCCAACTGCGTTCCGATTGATTCAGCGGTGCTGCCATGAATCTGGCAGGCAAGCGCATTCTTCTTGGCGTCTCCGGGAGCATCGCGGCGTACAAGGCGGCGGACGTATGCAGCCGTCTTGCCAAAGCCGGAGCGGACGTCCATGTGGCCCTTACGCCGAACGCCGCGCAGTTCATCGGCGTGGCGACCTTTCGCGCGCTCAGCCGGAACCCGGTTCTGGTGGATGTATTCGACGAGCCGCAGGCCGCGCGCATCGCCCATATCGACCTGGCGCAATCCGCCGATCTGGTCCTGGTAGCCCCTGCGTCCGCAAACCTGATGGCGAAAATGGCGCACGGGCTGGCGGACGACATGCTCAGTACCTGCCTGCTGGCGACCCCGCGCTCAACTCCGCTCCTGGCCGCGCCTGCCATGAACACCGTGATGTGGGAACACCCGGCGACAGTCTCTAACGTCGAGGCGCTTCGGCGGCGCGGCGTTCAGATCGTCGAGCCGGGATTCGGCATGCTGGCCTGCCAGGATGTGGGCACGGGCAAGCTCGCGGACACGGAAGACATCTTTCGCGCCGTGTGCGACCGGTTGAGCCGAACCGAGGACTTTGCCGGAACGGAGTTCCTGATCACGGCGGGCGCGACACGCGAGCCGCTCGACCCGGTGCGCTTCCTTACCAATCGATCGAGCGGGCGCATGGGGTACGCCATCGCCGAAGAGGCGTTGCGGCGTGGGGCGAGCGTTACGCTGGTCACCGGCCACGCCACAGTCACCGCTCCAATGGGCGTAAGGCTGATACGCGTCGAAACGGCGGCGGAGATGCTGGCGGCCTGTGTAGAGCATGCCGTTACATTCGACGTCTTTGTAGGGGCCGCTGCCGTCGCGGACTACACACCGGAAACCGTATCGGCACAGAAGATCAAGAAGCCGTCACCCTCCAATTCGCAAGGGGAAGACGCGCCGTCGGAAACCATTGGCGGCGCAGGCGGCTTGCTGACACTGCGGCTGAAACGGACTCAGGACATTCTTGCAACCATTGGGGCAGGGAAGCGGGCAGGGCAAGTGGTGGTCGGATTTGCGGCGGAGACGGAGGATTTGATTGCAAATGCGCGCCGTAAGCTGGCGTCGAAGTCGGCGGATATTATTGTGGCGAACGATGTGACTATGCCGGGCGCGGGGTTCGACGTCGCTACCAATATTGTAATGCTGGTCGGGCGCAACGGAGAGACGGCGTTCCCGCTCCTGTCGAAGCGCGATGTGGCGGCGCGGATACTCGACGCGATTCAGCTTTTGAGCGCGAGCACGCGAGTGATGGCAGACCCGGCAAACGCCGATAGTCCTATTCCGAAAGGCGCGAGCCGATGACCATGATTGCGGATTCCCGCTTGCGCAAGCGGCTGGATGTGCCGCTGCTGCTGCTCACGTACGCAATCGCGGTACTGGGTGTATTTATCGTCTTCAGCGCCTCTTATGGGCAGCAGGGCGCCTTCCATAAGAAACAGATCCTGTGGATTGCAACCGGCACGGCCGG
>JAYTEU010000582.1:0-5149 GCA_043734985.1 Chthonomonadaceae bacterium | reverse complement strand
TTCGCGCTGGAGGCAATGGATGCGCTGGTCAACCACGCCGCGAAGATCACCTATATGTCAGGCGGGCGCATCCAGTGCCCCGTGGTGTTTCGCGGCCCGGCCGGAGTTGGAACGCAGCTTTCGGCGCAGCACTCGCAGAGCATGGAGTCCTGGTACGCCCACACTCCCGGCTTTAAGGTCGTTATGCCGGCCATGCCCGCGGATGCGAAGGGGCTGCTGAAGACGGCGATCCGGGATAACAATCCTGTCATCTTCATGGAGCACGCGGGCCTTTACGGACTTCAGGGCGACGTCCCGGAAGATCCGGAGTTCATGGTTCCGTTCGGCAAGGCAGCGGTCCGACGCGCCGGCACGCACTGCACGCTCGTGTCCTATTCGCGCGGTGTTCACCTGTGCCTGAAGGCTGCAGATCGGCTGGCGGCGGAAGGCATCGAATGCGAGGTCATTGACCTGCGTACGCTCGTTCCACTGGATATGGAATCCGTCATGGAGTCGGTGCGCAAAACGCACCATGCAGTGGCCGTTCATGAAGAGTGGCGCAACGTGGGATTTGCTGCTGAACTCTCCGCGCGAATACACGAACAGGGATTTGACGATCTGGATGCGCCGGTGCAGCGCGTGGCGGGCGCGGATGTGCCCATGCCCTACGCAAAGAACCTGGAACGCGCCGCCATCCCCACCGACAATGACGTTATCGCCGCGGTCAGGAAGACTCTGGCATAAGAACTTTCCCCACAGTTTTCACAGATTTCACTGATTAATTCGTACTAAAGCTGTATCGGGCGACCCGTCGATCTCGACGAAACTGCTGTCAATCATAGCGCTATGTCTTCGCTCCAAAATCGTCCGTGGGTTCGGAATTCAATAATCTGTGCAATCTGTGAAATCTGTGGAAAAAGTTCCAGTCTTCATTTGTGGATAGTATTTGTTAGCGCAGAGGAGAAGTTATGGCAGAGGTCCGCATGCCTAAGATGGGCGATGGCATGGAAGAGGGAACGATTAATGTTTGGCTCAAGCAGGAGGGCCAGCAGGTAACCGCAGGCGAGCCGCTCGCGGAAGTGGAGACCGATAAAGCCAACGTTGAAATAAGCGCGTATGAGACCGGTGTTCTGACGAAGATCGTCGTGCAGGTCGGCCAGACGGTTCCCGTCGGCGAGGTGATCGCCGTTATCGGCAACGCCACCGGGAGCGCCGGCAATGGCGCGCAGCCAGCCGCATCGCCTCCCGCCAACGAGAAGTCCAACGGCAAGCCGCCTACGCCTGACGCAGCCGTGTCGTCGGAAAGCGCCCGGCCCGAAGCGCCACATATCGCCTTACCGCCGCCGGATGCCCCTCCTTCAAGCGATGGGCCGTCCTCGGAGCGCATCAAGAGTTCACCGTTGGCCCGCCGCATGGCAAATGAGCTGGGGATCGATCTCGCCCGCCTTACCGGCACCGGTCCGGGCGAACGGATCGTCGAGCGAGACATCAAGGCCTACCAGGAGAAACAGCCTGAAATATCGGCTCCCGCAGTCGCAACGGCCGCTCCCCAGGCGTCGCCGGCCGCGGCGCAGGATGTCAAGCCCAGCAAGATGCGCGAGGCGATTGCTCGGCGAACGGTACTGAGTAAGCAGTCTATTCCCCATTTCTACGTAACGATGATCGTCGAGATGGACAGCGCGATGGCGCTGCTTAAAGGTCTCAATGCAGGCGCGGATACGAAGATCACCGTCAACGACCTGATCGTAAAAGCCTGCGCGGGAGCGCTTGCGCGCGTGCCGGAAGTCAACTCGACCTGGACAGCAGACGGAACGGTTCGACGGTTCGCGGAGGCGCACATCGGCGTCGCAGTCGGGATCGACGAGGGCCTGATAATTCCGGTGATACGCGATTGCCAGGTCAAAACGCTGCGCCAGATCTCCGCAGAAGCGAAATCGCTGATCGCCAAGGCGCGCGGCAACCAGTTGACTCCCGCCGAGTATAGCGGCGGCACGTTCAGCGTATCGAACCTCGGCATGATGGGCGTCGATGAGTTTATCGCGATTATCAATCCTCCGGAGGCGGCCATTTTGGCGATCGGCGGGATCGTGCGCGAGCCGGTCGTGAAGGAGAACGACGAGATCGTTATTCGCTCAAGGATGAAGATCACGATCTCCGCCGACCACAGGCTGTGCGATGGCGTCATTGCCGCTCGCTTCGTCCAGGAGGTCAAGAAGGCGCTCGAGGCGCCGTTCTCTCTCCTCTCGTAAGGCTATTTCGCTCGCCTGCCTTTCGCGGTAACGTGGATCGGTTGTGTGACTTCGCCGGTAAAACGCAGATAGCAATCGGATGGCAGGCCATCAAGCGTCACGAAGTGGCCGGGTGTCGGCGGCATGTTCGTCACCTGGGAGATGGCGGCGCCCTCATCCACTTCGTCGAGTATGGCGACAAACGTCGGCGTGATGCCATCGTTGACCACGTTTTGAAAATAGATTCCCCAATCGCCTACGCTCCATGGCTCAATCCCGTCGAACCGTCGACACGCTTTTGTCCCCTCCGCGTCCTTTTCCGTTCGCCGCGACTGGCAGCCTCCAATTAGAAAGACGCCGTACCGGTAAGCCAGGGGATTACCGGTACGGTGGTACAACCCGATGTCCCTGTCTGCCCGAAGATGGCAATATTAGGAGGAACAGATGAACTCAATCTTTGTGATCGCGCCGTACAAATATCACGGCATGTGGGTGTTCGACGATGCCAGGGTGGGCCTGGATGCTGAGCCGTTCGTGGGCGGAGCGGATACGATTATCGACGAATTGGTCCGGGATATTCCGACCGCCGAGAAGGGCTTTCGCATTACTTTTTCAACAGGCGCATTCCCCGGCTATTCCCACCGCCTGGACTGGGTGCGCCCGGAGCTGAGTGGGAACGTGTATCGTCTGGCCGCGCTTGAGATGGAAGGCTGGCTTTGCCCGGCTCTCTTCAAGTACTTTCCGGAGGCGCCGAAAGAGATATACATCCGTGTCGACGCGAAACCGTTAGGCTTGTAGTATGTTCTGCCAATTCTCCGTGAAATCGCTAAGAACATTAATGTAAAGTCACGCGGCAGCGACCTGGGCGGGGCACAGATAGCTCGCAAGCGAAACCCCAGGGTCGCGGCGAAATATTTGTACGATTTATTGACTCCGTGCCTGCTTTGTGCTAATCTATCAGCATCGTGGTAAGTTTTCAGCATTTAAGCAAACAGGAGGGCGGACTATGCCCAGAATGAATGGCAGCGGCCTGAGCCGCCGTGAGCGCGAGATACTGGATATCCTGCACAGGAAGGGCGCCGCGACGGTTGCTCAGGTCCTGGAAGATCTTCCCGACCCGCCGTCCTATTCCGCCGTACGCTCTATTTTACGAATTCTTGGGGAGAAGGGGCATGTTCGGTACCGGGAAGAGGGGAAGCGCTATCTCTATTCCCCCGTCGAGGCTCCACAGTCCGCAGCACGATCGGCGCTTCAGCACGTCCTTTCCAACTTCTTCGGGGGCAGTCTGGAGCATGCAGTGAAGGCGTTTCTGACAGATGGAGACTCGGAAGTGTCGCCGGAGGAGCTCGATCGACTGTCGGCCATGATTGAACAGGTGCGGAACGAGGAGGGTACAAAGTGAATACTAACTCGATGACAGATACGTTGTTTCCGGCATTCATCAATCTGTGCGTTCAGAGCAGTCTAATTCTGACGGCTGCAGCGATCGCTCTGCTCGTCTTGCGCCGTCGTTCGCCCGCGCTCCGCCATCAGATCTCTGCCGTCGCCCTTGGCAGCCTGCTGGTCCTGCCGCTGCTTGCGACGGCGCCGCCCATCAAGCTAACTCTGCCCACGCCTCGTTTCGCGATAACTCAACTCCCGTCCGTTCAGGCAGACGCCAACGCGGACCCAGTTTCGCGGTCATCATCTGGGCCAAATTCAGGAACGGTCACTCCGTCTGTGCCCACTCCAGCTATTGGCGCTCTTACCAATAGTACGGCGGCGCACCGGACTTCGGTACCGATAGGCATTTCGGATGCTGCGTTGCGGCCTGGACCCTCCACCTCTCGAATTGCCTTATGGCCGCGAACGCCAATCATGATTTTGGCCGTCTGGGCGGCAGGCGCTGTTATACTGCTCGTGCGGTTTTTGGTCAGCAGTCTTCGCCTTGCCATTATTGCTCGGCGCAGCCCAGTGGTTACGGATCCTCAACTAACGGCATCGGTCGAAAGGGCGGCGAACAGCGTCGGTTTTGGCGGGCGTATCAGGCTGATAAGTGATAGTCCACTCGGTAACGTCAGCACACCGGTAACGTGGGGCCTGTTGCGACCCGTGATTCTGATCCCGCAAGCCGCCACGGAGTGGCCCGCTTCTCGGCTCGACGCCGTGCTGCTTCACGAGGTTGCCCATATTCGCCGGGGCGACTGGGCCGCATATGCGTTAGCCAGAGCTGCCTGCGCGCTCTTCTGGTTTCATCCGCTTTGCTGGTATTTGTCGAATCGAATGAACGATGATGCCGAGCGCTCCTGCGATTCGGCGGCGCTGAATTGCGGCGTTGCCCCAACGGATTATGCCGCGCATCTTGTAGCGGTCGTTCGCTCTGTCCGAAACGATAGAATCACAGCGGCTGCGCTGAATATGGCCCGTGGTCCTCGAATTTCCGGCCGGATTGCGGGAATACTAGACGACCGGGTTAAGACAAAGCCCGCAAGCCGCAAGTTACTGGCGATGGCTGCCGCGATGGTTCTCGGCCTCGCGCTTCCTGTCGCCTGGCTGCGCCCGCTCGCCGCGCAGTCCGGGCGCGCCACGCCCGTCAGCGGTCTATTAGCGGAGATTCAGCAGGCTCTTGTGTATTCCGGCGTGGTTCCAGTTACAGGACCGGGTATCGAGATTACCTTGCGGGACAGCACAGCGCGCCCGGGCGGGCAGAATCCAAGTTCGGCGTTGATCCATGATAGAGATATCAACAGGCTGGTCAACGACCTGAATGCGGCCGGAGCCGAAGCGGTCATGGTGGGCGATCAACGTATTGGCGCGCTCACGGTAATCGGCGCGAGGGGCTCCTCGGTGACGGTGAATGGGATTGCGCTGCACCCTCCATACTCCATTCGCGCTATCGGCGATACGGCGGCGCTTATCGCATCGGCAGAGCGGCCTGGCCGTGTGGTAGCCGATTTGCGACG
>JAYTEU010000581.1:0-8814 GCA_043734985.1 Chthonomonadaceae bacterium | reverse complement strand
CCGTGGGTCACCAGGGCGATCCACGCGTAGCGCGCTTCAATCGCGTGTGCGGCGAAATCGATCTCGTTCTCGGCGAGGTGCTCCCGCGTCTTACGAATCAGCGTTCGGACGGAGTGCGTCAGCCGTTCCGTTGGCGTGTGCTCGTTCTCCTGCATCAGTAGGGAGACAGCTTCCGCGAATGCAGCACGTTCGGAGAGCGAGTGCTGAGCCTGTAGCGCCGCCTGCAGACCTGCGATCTCAGAGGCTATTACAGGCGGTACATGCCACGCTGGTTCCGGGGCGGGCTGCCGAACTGCATCGTTGATAGCGGCGAGCAGCCCATCCAGCCCTTGCTTTTTTGACGCGACTATGACAAGGACCGGGCAGTGTATGGCCCTTTCGAGCGCGGAGGCATTGATCGAAATACCATCCTGAGCCGCGGTATCGGTCATAGTGAGCGCGATTACCACCGGCACGCCGATATCGAGCAACTGGCTGGTAAGGTAGAGGTTCCGTTCGAGGTTTGAACCGTCAACCACGTTCACGATAACGTCGGGGCTGGGAGTATCGTCGCGGAGGCCCATCAGGACTTCACGCGCGATCACTTCGTCTGGAGAATGGGGCGTAAGCGAATAGAGGCCGGGAAGGTCGATTAAGCGAGTCGATTGGCCGTTCGGCAGGGTGGTCCTACCCTCCTTTTTCTCAACGGTCACTCCGGGATAGTTGCCGACCTTCTGGCGAAGGCCCGTCAACGCATTGAAGAGCGTGGTCTTGCCACAGTTCGGGTTGCCTACCAGCGCAACCACAAGACCCTTAACCGCTGCGTCCACACTGGCTGCGACCGGGGTCATCGCAACACATACTCAGCGCCGGGCCGCTCGTCTAAATTGGCTGGGTTCGTGTTCGCCGACAGCTCGGTATCTTCATCGGGATCGTCAAGCCAGACGCCCGCGGCTTCATCGCGCCGCAGCGAAAGCTGGTATCCGCGTACGAGTATGTCCAGCGGGCCGCCGAATGCCGCCGCACGGATCGTCCGGATATGCGTACCGGGAGTGAGGCCCATTTCAAGCATCCGGAGTCGTCCCTGTGCGGGTCCGAAGAGTCTGCGCACGGTGCCGCACTCACCAGGCTTCAACTCCGACAGCGTCAAACCCGCCCGGTACATCGTGCCGTGACCGCCGACCGGCTTCGCTTCCGAGGTCGATGCGTCCAGTGCAGATTGCGCAATCTTCGAGAAGGCGGAAGGTGAGGCCGGAGTCTCTTCCTTATGGATCCAGCGGGCAAACCAACACCGCTTAATCGGCTTCGAGGCGTCTCGTTCCTTCGTAGGCTCTGTCGTTCGGTCCATAGGGATCAGGGTGTCCTCACGCTTGCGTTCGTGTGGTCTTTGTGACGATCTCATTTCAAGAATGTTTCATTCTCACGCTTCGAACACCCAGATACTGCCGGCCACGTCTCTGCCGACCGCTATCGGATCGTCCTTGCCGTCCACATGCAGCGTCATAACGTCGCCGAACGGCGTTCGAGCGTGCACGCGGATACGAGTCTGGGGTATCAAGCCGATTTCCAATACGTAGGTAAGGAACTCTATGCGCTCATCGGAGATTCGGGCTACAATCAATTCTTCGCCGACAGCCGTGTTTGACAGCCGCCTGGCATTGTCCTTCGCCCGGGCATCGACCGGGTTTCCATGCGGGCAAGTCGTTGGATAGTTTAATGCTCGAGCGATTCGATCCCCGACCTCATCGGTGAGATAGTGTTCCAGCTTACAAGCTAGGTCGTGCACGTCTTCCCAGGGCAGCTCGAGGAAATCGACGAGCATTCTTTCCACGAGTCGATGCTTTCGAAGCAGCCCCACGGAGAGCTGTTCGCCTTTGTCCGTGAGACGTACGCCCTGATACGGGGTATGCTCTACGAGGCCAAACTCGACGAGCCGCTTGAGCATGGTGGTGACCGAAGCCGGAGAGACCGTCATGTATCGGGCAATATCACCCGTGCTTACGACCTCCATCTCTTCCTGAAGACGGAAAATACCTTCGGTATACTCTTCGATGCTTTCGGAAAGCTCATGCTTTTCGCGGTCGCGCGCGGCTTTGGGACGACACGTGGCAGGAACGCGAAGTGACACTTCACGAGATTCACGTACGGGCATGCGCTTTGTCCCTTTCTAAGTTTGCCGAATGGATCTGCTGGAGTGTCCATAATACACTAACAGTTTACCACTCATAGCATTTTTTGTCAACGCGCAAAAATGAAAATTTAGTTGAGCCTAAAAACAATCTTTGACGCGCCGCGCACGTAACAAGTTGCATGACTCGAATCCAATCAAGCAACCGAGGAGGAAGCTCGTGGACGAACGGAGAGCGTTTGCTTCAGACCTATCCGGCCAGGAGTTCTGGCTGGTGGTCGACAAAGGATATATACCCGTGGGCATGGTGCTGGGGAACTGCGTCTATTCCATGGGAGCGTTTCGCGGTTGGCTGGCCAACCTGAAGGGCGCGTTTCGTGGCGAGGTCGCAGACGTGACCCGGCTCATGTACGAGGCGCGCGAGCTTGCCATTACCAGGATGCAGGCCGAGGCCGACGTTCTGGGAGCGGATGGGATCATCGGTACGAACCTTAAAATAGAGTACATCCACGGAGGCGAATGGATGGAGGTAACTGCCATCGGAACCGCTATTAAGTACGTCGGGGTTCGGCCGGGAGAGCGGGGCAGCGCACAAGTAGTACTCGACGTTGGCGAGGGATCGTCCCGGCGCGTGGAGTTAGGCTGATCTATGTCCCTGGAAGCGCGTGAGGTGGCTCTTAGCTATGGGGATGGAGATCAGATCGCCTACGCGGTCAGGTCGATTACCACGAGCTTCCCGGTTCGGGGGTTCTTTGGCATCATGGGCCCCTCAGGGTCCGGAAAGAGCTCGCTGTTGTACTTACTCTCAGGACTGAAGCGGCCATCCGCTGGGGAAGTGCTCTACGAATCGCGGGCCCTTTCCTCCATGGGCGACACGGAGAGAACGCGCTTGCGCCGACTGCGATTTGGTTTTGTATTTCAGCAGCCCTACCTGCTGAACTACCTAACCGCGCGTGAGAATGTGCTCGCCGCAGCGCTCCCCGACGACCGTGAAGCGGATCGATATGTCGATACTCTGCTGCGCGAACTGCATATCGAGCACCTGGCCCGGCGGTATCCGGCCCATTTGTCGGGAGGTGAGCGACAGAGGCTGATAGTGGCTCGCTCCATGATAAACCGCCCGTCGGTTATCTTCGCCGACGAACCGACCGCCGCGCTGGATCATGCCAACGGCCTGGCCGTGGTGGAGATGCTGGCCGGCTACCGGCATCAGGGTGCGGTCATCGTAGTGACGCACGATCCCGCCGTCCTGGAGTCCGCCGACCGGATATATCACCTATCGGACGGCAATCTAGATGGGATTGAGGATAGGCCCGGTAAATAATCATCGAATCCGGGCAGGTACGGCAGCCTGCTATCGCGAATTAATTGACTCTATTCTTAGAACAGGGAGAATGTAATTATGTCGAATCGAACCACTGGAATCAAGGGAACGCAGTATGGGCTTGAGGGACCGGAACTCAAGGTTGGGGATAGGGCGCCGGACTTTAAGCTGCAGCAGAAGGGCGACTCCGGTATTATTGACGTGACGTTAGAAGATTTCGCGGGAAAGACGCTGTTGCTGTCGGTCCTGCCTTCGCTGGATACGGCCGTGTGCGCGATCCAGACTAAGACTTTCAACGAGCGCGCGGCTAGGCTTCCCGACGATGTCGCCGTCCTGACGGTAAGCACGGACCTGCCGTTTGCACAGAGCCGATTTTGCGGGGCGGAGGGTATCGATAAGATCCAGTCGGCGTCCGACCATCGCGACGTGAATTTCGGTAAGGCTTACGGCGTGCTGATTACGGACGGGCCCTTCGAACGCGTTCTCTCACGCGCCATCTTTGTGGTTGCCCCGGACGGCGTGCTGAAACACGTAGAGTACGTACAGGAAGTTCCCGACCATCCCAACTATGACGCCGCCATCAGCGCCGTAGCGTAAGGCGATCCATGGGCATCCTGGACTCATATTGGGGCCGCCATGCGGAGGCGCTACAATGCGAGGGGGCCGCCTTCCTATTGGGGCGACGGCCATATCGTTCAGGGGCGAATGTCAGCATTCTCCTTGCTCTCTGCGCGATTTTGGCGATCATAACGTTGGCAGCCGTGCGGTGCAGTTCGCAGCGCACGGCTGCCGCTCCGACGATCACTCATGCCATTACTATTCGATCGGACCCGTACACGCCCCATCTTCCCAAGCGAGCGTACGACTATCATCGCGCGAGCCGGGTCCTACTCTTTGTTGGGATCGGGTGGCACATCCTCTGCCTGGCGCTCTTCCTGAGACTTGGGCTTTCCGCACGGACGCGCGACTTCGCGGATTTCGTATTTCTAAGGCTGAGACGGGGATCGGTTGAGGACCAGCCAAGCGGCGAGCCACCTGTCCATGACAGAGCAACTCGCTCCAGCGATCGGCTTGACCATATGGGGTCACTCTCGCGCAAACCGGCAGGCTTAGGCGCCCATTTGGAGGGCAGGCAGAGCGATCTACGCAGGCCGGGCTTTATCTCGGTCACGATCTTCTATCTGTTCTATTCTGTCTGCTCCAAGATTTGGTCGCTTCCGATCGGCCTGGCCGGGTACGCGATCGAGCGCCGGTTCGGGTTTTCCAACGAGAGTCTGCTACTTTTCCTCAAGGATCACTTGATTGGCCTCTGCACAAGCTGGGTGATGATACCCGTAATATGGATCGGCTACGTAATCTATGCTCGCTGGCCGAAGCGCTGGTGGCTGGTACTGTGGGCGGTAATGGCGCCCACAACGCTGTTTGTAACCGTCGTCTATCCACTGGTGGTCGCGCCGTTGTACAACCGTTTTTCTCCGATGGAGCCAGGTTCTCTCCGGTCGGATATTCTGGCGCTGGCGGAACGGGCGGGAATCCATGGCGGGAACGTATTGGTCGAGGATACGAGCAGACGCACTTCCCACGTGAATGCCTATGTGACGGGGATCGGGCCATCCACGCGAATTGTTCTAAACGATACGGCGCTCCAGACATTGCCTCGCGACCAGATACTCGCAATGATGGGACACGAGATGGGCCACTACGCGGAACATCACGTTCTGGTGAGCGCCGCCGCTGGCATCATAGGTACGGGGCTGATTCTGGGCGTGTTAGCCATACTGCTGCCGCGCCTGGCGAACCGTTTCGGGCGGGCATTCAGACTTCGAGGCTTGAGCGATCTTGCGGTTTTGCCACTGTTGCTGCTCACTGTCTATCTTTTGGGCCTGTTGGGCGAACCGGTAAGTACCGCGCTGTCGCGCACGCTGGAAAAGCGCGCGGACGTTTATGGTCTCCGAATGACAGGTTTGAACGATGCAACCGCCAAGTTGATGGTCGGCTTTGCCGAGCGCGACCTGAGCGATCCGAATCCGCCGTGGCTGCTGCATCTTTGGTTCGGAACGCATCCGACCCTTTCGGACCGGATAGAATTCGCACGTCGGTTCCGACGATGAATTGCCACTGTTTCCATTGATTAGATTCTATCGATTAGGCCACAAGGAATACGTTTAAGTAGGAATTGCGGGCACTCGCGTCGTATATTCCGCGATGAGCGCGCAACAGTTCGCGACTAAGTAGGAGCTTCTATGTCAAAATCGGGATACTATCGATTTCCCGCCATAAATCAAGATTCCGTAGTCTTTGTCTCGGAAGATGACCTTTGGGCGGTCTCTTCGGACGGAGGTATAGCCCGACGGCTAACCGCCAATCTCGGCGCAGTGTCGAGTCCGCAGTTTTCTCCGGACGGCGCAGCCATTGCGTTTACAGGCCGGGAAGAAGGTCATAACGAAATCTACACAATGCCGGCGGCAGGCGGTCCGGCGCGGCGGCTAACCTGGCTCGGCGTAAGCAGTTCGGCGCTGGGCTGGACGCCGGACAGTCAAAAAGTGCTGTTCAGCACGGATTCCGGGCGGCCGCGCGATCGTGACAACTTCGTGCAGGCGATCGGCTTGGAAGGTGGGCTGCCTGAACCGTGGCCGGTCGGGCCCGCGATGTCGATATCCGTTGCGCCCGGAAACCGTACCGTGCTGGGTCGCAATAATAACGATCCCGCACGATGGAAGCGGTACCGCGGTGGGACTGCTGGGGATATTTGGGTCGATTCCGAAGGCAACGGGGAGTTTCGCCGCCTTCTACAGCTAAAGGGAAATGTAGCGCGGCCCATGTGGATTGGAGACCGGATATTCTTTCTTTCCGATCATGAGGGCGTGGGAAACCTCTATTCCTGCACCGTGGCGGGCGAGGACTTGAAGCGTCATACGCATCGGAGCGATTACTACGTTCGACACCCAAACACCGATGGAACTCGGATCGTCTACCACGCTGGAGCCGATCTCTACCTCCATACGCCGGCGACGGGGGAAGACCGCAAGATCGAGATTGAGTACCACAGCCCGCGCGTACAGCGGCAGCGCAGATTTGCCGATGCCGCCCGCTATCTCGACAGCGTAGCCTTGCATCCTAAGGGGCATTCGCTGGCGGTCACGACGCGCGGCAAGAGCTTTACATTTGGGAACTGGGAAGGGGCGGTCGTGCAGCAGGGCGGGTCCGCCGCGCCGACGCGGTATCGGCTGAGCCGCTGGCTCCGCGACGGCGCGCGCATCGTTACCGTCATCGACGAAGGCGGAGTGGAGTCGCTTGCGGTCTACCATACACGCGAGACGAACGAGCTTTCCGAGCCGGTGATACTTTCCGGCCTGGATATCGGACGTCCGACAAATATCGAGGTGTCTCCCACGCACGATCAGGTTGCGCTTACCAACCACCGGAACGAGCTGCTATTAGTGGATATTGTGGCAAAGTCGATTCAAGTGGTCGATCGGAGCGAGTTTTCGCGGATCGCCGGATTCTCCTGGTCGCCGGATGGCAACTGGCTGGCCTATGGATTTTCCGGGACGCAGTATACGACAGCTATCAAGTTGTGGGAGAGATCGACAGGCGCGACACAATTATTGACTGAGCCTGTACTGCACGACACCGATCCGTCGTTCGATCCGCAGGGCGACTATCTCTACTTCATCGGGCAGCGCGACCTCAACCCGGTTTACGACAACCTACATTTCGATCTGGGATTTCCACGCGGCAGCCGACCGTTTCTAATTACTCTACGAAACGATCAGCGGTCGCCATTTGTGCCTGTGCCGGGTACGCCTCAGGACGATACACGGAAGAGTGAGCTTCCGGACCCTACTCCGGAAGAGGAGGCCACCGGCGAAACAGGCAGCACGCTGGAGCCGCTCGCCAAGCCGATACGAATCGATCTGGAGGGTATTTCAAGCCGCATCGTCGCGTTCCCGGTACCCGAGGGGATTTACGGTCAAGTGGCCGGTATCAAGGGGAAGGCGCTGTTCACGTCGTTTCCGATCGAGGGCGCGCTCACGCCGGACCCGCCGCCAACCGATCCGCAGCCAAAGGGCACGCTGGAGCAGTACGACTTCAAGGACCAGAAGCGCGAGACCCTGGTTTCCGGCATTTCCGGTTTCTCCCTTTCCATGCAGGGCAAGACGCTGCTGGTGCGCGCGGGGAGGCGTGTCCGAGTCGTGGTCGCGGGAATACGGACGGACGATAAGGCCGGAGACAGCCCTTCGCGCCGGTCGGGCTGGATCGATCTGGGCCGCCTGCGCGTATCCGTCGATCCGGGAACGGAGTGGAGGCAGATGGCGCACGAGGCCTGGCGGCTTCAGCGGGACCACTTTTGGACGGAAGACATGTCGCAGATCGATTGGCAGGCAGTCTGGCAGCGATACGAACCCTTGATCGATCGGGTCGGCACGCGCGGAGAGTTTTCAGATCTTCTCTGGGAGGTGCAGGGAGAGCTGGGGACTTCTCACGCCTATGAGATGGGCGGTGACTATCGGCCGGAGCCTACCTACAGCGTGGGCCACCTGGGCGTGGATTATGCCTTCGATGAGGCTGCCGGCGCATACATACTAAAGCACATTGTCCAGGGCGCCCCCGGCGAGGCGAAAGCGAATTCGCCGTTGAGCGGCCCCGGCGCCAATGTTCGAGACGGCGACATACTGTTGGCGATCAATGGTCGCCGATTGGAGCGCGCGGTCACGCCGTACGAGGTGCTGGTACACCAGGCCGGACAGGAGGTCCTGCTGACGGTTCAGTCCGGGAACAAAAGGCCGCGCAATGTCACTGTTAGAGCGATGCACAGCGAGTTTCCCGCACGCTATCGAGAATGGGTGGAATCGAACCGCCGCTATGTACACGAGTCCACCGGCGGTCGGGTAGGGTACGTTCATATTCCGGACATGGGCGCCAACGGGTATGCGGAGTTCCATCGCCTCTACCTGGCCGAGGTAGATCGCGATGGACTAATCGTAGACGTGCGATACAACCGCGGCGGCCACGTTTCACAGCTTCTACTGGAGAAGCTCGCCCGTAAGCGTGTCGGCTACGATATTCCACGATGGGGTCAGCCCGATCCCTATCCGAGCTATTCCGTTGCCGGCCCCCTGGTTGCGCTAACGAATCAGTTTGCCGGTTCGGATGGCGATATCTTCAGCCATGTGTTCAAGCTGAAGGGGCTGGGACCGCTGATCGGAAAGCGGACCTGGGGCGGGGTCATCGGAATCTGGCCGCGCCATTCTCTCGCGGACGGCTCCGTCACCACGCAGCCGGAATTCTCATTCTGGTTCCAGGATGTCGGCTGGGGCGTCGAAAACTTCGGGACTGAGCCGGACATCGACATAGATATCACTCCCCAGGATTATGCCCA
>JAYTEU010000580.1:0-5396 GCA_043734985.1 Chthonomonadaceae bacterium | reverse complement strand
AAATTTTTACGAATTAACCGACCTCTCACAGAGAGAACTCATCCCTCAGATGAGCGGCCACCAGGTTGCAGTGCTCCTGCTTAACGATATACTCCATGGCATTGAGGATAAGGACTCCTACACGGACGAACGACAGTTCAACCATAGAGTTTTTCAAAAATACCTGACAATACTGTTCCTCATCTACGCGTGTACAAACCCAATCTTCTATGGGTTTTAACAGTCCGAGACGAGCAATCTTCTAATCAACTTACTGGGTCAGATCGTATTACTGGGTCAGAACGTGAGGCGGCCGAAATTAGCGATCATCACACCTTGAAGACTCTTGGTAGAATAGACTTTACCAGGATTATTCGCTGTCAAAACTGCTCCACGGCTTTCGAGGCTCCGCACTGGCAGCTTGGCATGTCCGCCCTCTGTCCATCGTGTGGACAGGAAACACTGCGGGCACGCGATTGCGTTGTCGATATTGCACCGAGCGGGTGGTCGGTCACCTTCCTTGACTTCGTTCAGCTCGTGACGGACCCGGCCTACCGACCGACGATCCTGCCCCTGCTACGCGCCTTGGGATACGAGACATTGGTCGGACAGCCGCCCCGGTTTCGTGACCGAACTGGTCAGATCCGAACCGCCGAAGAGACGCACGCCTCCATTCAGTGCGATGAGAAGATGCAGTACAGCCTCTATCAAGCCGCTATGAACCTCTGGCGCTGAACGGTGTCATGTGTCAACAGGCGTGATTGATCGGCTGTCCCAAATAATGGTATTCCGGCGAGAACGGTCTTCCGAATCTCCTGGAAGATCGGGTAGTATATACCGACAAAGTTCTACTATACCCGGAGGCCACCATGCCGCGCCCAAGCGCACGTCCACCGAAAATAATTCCCGTTCCGGAACCGCCCAAGCCGAAGGCAAGAGCGAACGCTCCCAGGGCGAAGTCAGGCCCGGTCCTAACAGCCCCCGCCGTAAGGGCCATCGCGCCCCCGGTGACTGAATTGTCCGCGAAGAAGGCCGCAGCCACCGCTGTGCCCACGGCCGCTTCCGTTAAATCGCATCAACCGGCAAAACCTCCAACTCCGGCGCGTATCCTTCCATCCACTGCCTCCAAAGGCGCCGCAAGACAGTCCCGACACGCCAAAACCCCTATAGCCGAAGGCAGCGCCGCCGCGCGCCCCGTAGCCGATCCGCCAAAACAGTCGGCACGCAAGAGAGTGCTGCCGCCCCCGGTTTCAACGCAGCCCAACCGCAGGGCAACCTCAAAACCAGCCGCGGCAATCGCCAGACCACTGCCGCCAAGGAAGGAGTCCGGCACGAACTCATCGCATGAGAATCAAATCAGCGCGCCGAGCATCGGTCTATCAGCGAGACCAAAGACGGAGCGCCCAGAGATCGCCTCGACCCGGAAACAGGGGAGTAAGAATGGCATCGTTCAGCCACCACCGCCGAAAAGCAACCCGGCGCCGATCGTCTCCACCTCGAAGAAACGAGAATCGCCCGCGGCACATCTCAAGCCGAGGCGCAAAGCGCTAAGGATCGTCGATCTCGGACGGCCCCATAACACCAACACGCAGGACGGAGCGCTCCTGTACGCCCTGCACATCCTGAGCGGCGCCGACGCGATCTGGGAACCCCTAAAGCTCACCGGCCCAACAGATGCAGAGCTTGAACGAGCCGCCGAAGACTACTTTCCTGTCCTTCTCGGTTACAATTCCGAGCGCCAAAAGGGCTTCACTATCGGTCGAAAATCGCAGCCGTACTTCATTTGGGGAACGGGAAACGCCGCGGGCCGCCGCCTGGAAGGACCGTTCCTGATCCAGAAGATCCGTGCCATCCTCTGCCTTCCGGACCGCACCAATAAGCCGTAGCGTAAGATATTCGAAAGCGATGGCGAGTATAGCTCCTATTACTGCGAGACAATTAGCTGATTGGGGCACTATCGACTTCATTATCTCCTGTGGAACCGAGCCCCTTCAAGGTAGCGACCGCTGACGTAACATAGTCGTGCATCTCCTCGCCTTCCTCAAGGCCGTCGCGCCATCTCTGTTCGGCCGCCAGGACTGCCGGCAGCAGCGCGGGATCGTTGAGGTATTCGGCGGCCTCGAAATAGAGGGGCATGAAATCCTCCTTTTCGAGCAGCTCTATCAGCCGGGGTATGAGCGAGCGAGCGCCGAATTTCGCCAGTCCTGACACCGCTTCGCCGCGGACCGCCGGGCAATCGTCCACTATCGCTTCCCAAAATCTCGCGCGCACTTCGGGCGTGTCATTATCTCCCTGGTGAAGACCGAACACCGCCCAGTCTCGTACCTTTTCATCCTCATCATACGTCAAGGTGAGCAGTGCCTTTTGGGCCATCTCCTTGGATCCCGGCATGCGTTCCCAGCACCAATCGCCGAAACTGGAAAGAGCCCAGGCGACATCAAAGCGCAGTTGACTGGAGGCTGCGCCAATTTGACCGCACAATAGCTGCGAAGCTTCCACGTAGCCGTGATGGCCGAGAGCGCACGCAGCCGATCCACGGACGGTCTCGTCCGGGTCGCTCTCCAGCACGTGCATGAGCGTTGGAATGCCATCAGTAAGCCTCACATAATCCTCCCGGCCAGGGTCCGAGACTTGCCCGAGAACGTAGCACGCCATGTACCTTGAAAGGACGTCCGGCGAGGCAATTAACTCCAACGCCGCCTCAACGGCCGGACGGCCAAGCCGCGCCAGAGCTCGTGCCGCCTCATATCGTGCATCTTCGTCTTCAACAAGCATCCCGGCGGCAATCGCCGTGCAGTTCTCCACGATCGTATTCATCGATTTCATCCTGTCCATCCTATCCATCCATGTTCAAAAACCGCGTCCATGCATCCGTATAGCGACCATGCGGCCACATAACGGTAATTTTTAATATAGCCCGCTCGCTTCTCATTTCCCTGTATCGCAAAGACTCCAACGCGGGCGTGAACGCTTCCGTAGCTATTAATACCCGAGAGCCTACGAAAAAACTTCCTAAGGGGTAACGCCGTATTCTGCCCGATGCACGCACCGTCCATTGCGAGGTATATTTGTGCCATAATCCCCAGCGACGAGGAGAAGAGAAGATGCCGCTTTCCGACCAGCAGGTGCGCTTTTTCGACACGTTCGGCTACCTCGGCCTGCCAGGCCTAGTGGCGGACCGCATCGACGAGATCGTGCGGGAGTTCGACGGCGTCTGGGAGGCGCGCGGCGGCGGGCACTCCGGGCAGAAACATGACGGCAAGCGCCGCTCCTGCATCGTACCCTTCATCGATCAGAGCGAGCGACTTTCCGCGCTGCTGGACGACCCGAGAATTCTCGACGCCGCGACGAGACTCCTTGGCGACGATTTCAACTACATGGGCAGCGACGGCAACTACTACGCAGGCGACACGCCCTGGCACTCCGATGGCTGGCACCCTACCATGCGGCACATCAAGATGGCCTTCTACCTCGATCCGCTGACCCGCCACACCGGGTGCCTGCGCGTCATACCCGGCAGCCACCACACCGAGGACGGCTACGCGCGCTCCCTCCAGCAGCAGATTGGCAAATGCGGCGAAGCCTGGAACCTGCACGGCCGCGATATTCCGGCGGAAGCGCTGGAGACTCAGCCCGGCGACATCCTCATCTTCAACCATAATACCAAACACGCGGCGTTCGGCGGAAGCGGCTGGCGTCGCATGTTCACCGTTAACCTGTGCCAACGCTACCCCGAAGACACGCTCCAGGACCTGCGCGACTACGTCAGCGGCATGGCGCGGTTCTGGGTCGACCGCAACTACGGCGAAATCATGATGCGCACGGCGGGATCGGAGCGTCGCAGGCACCTGGAGCAGGTAATGGCCAACGACGGCCACCTCGCCGAGCTCTCCCGCAAAGCCCGCGAAACCATGCCCGAGCCCTCCAGAGGCTAAGAGCGCGTGCAAAAAGCGCGGAAGACACCCACTAGCCCCCAATTCCGGGGGGAATCGCTGGCGCAAGGCGCAACACCCCCAAATTGCAGGTACCCTCCGGGTGTGTGGGACGCATTTTGCACACACTCTAGGCCGAACCCTTTGGAGTCACCGCCTGCCGAAATGGGAGCAGATCAAATTGCAAAAAACAGGGCAAGCCAATCTTGGGGAGCCTGCCCAGCTTCAGAACGGTACGTACAAATGGGCCGTAGTCGGGATGCTCTGGTTTATCTGCTTCTTTAACTACGCGGACCGGCAGGCGCTGTTCGCCGTCTTTCCGTTGCTGAAAGCCCGCTACGGCTTCAACCAGGAGCAGCTTGGCCTGATCGGCGCGGCCTTCACCTGGGTATATGCCCTGTCCGCGCCTTTTGCCGGCCAGACCGCGGACCGCCTGCCGCGCAAGGCGCTCATCCTTGGCGGGCTGACGGTATGGAGCATCATCACCGGTTTCACCGCCGCCTGCTCGCGCGTCTGGCACTTCGTCCTGGTCCGAGGCGCGGAGGGACTGGGCGAGACCTTCTACTTCCCGGCGTCGATGTCGGTCATCAGCGACTACCACTCGCCCCGCACTCGATCTCGCGCGATGAGCCTCCACCAAACCAGCGTATATGCGGGCACCGTCGGCGGAAGCGTATTCGCCGGCTGGATGGGACTGCGCTACGGCTGGTCCTCTTCCTTCGTCGTGCTCGGGGCGGCGGGCTGCGTCCTTGGTCTCGTTCTCGCCGGGTTCCTGCGCGAACCGCGAAGAACCGCCGGGAGTTCGGCCGGCGCCACGCTGCCGGGCCAAAGGCCGACCGGCAATACCGTTCCCATGGCGCAGTTTCTGGGTGAGCTGATGCGAACTCCCGCCGCGCTTCTGCTGATTCTGGCCTTCTTCGGCGCCAACTTCGTCGCTCTCGTATTTCTCACCTGGATGCCTACGTTTCTCAAAGAGAAATTTCACCTGAACCTCGCGGCGGCGGGCCTGGAGGCGACTATCTACATTCAGTTCGCGAGCATGGCGGGCGCGGGAGTGGGCGGCTGGCTGGCGGATCGGTGGCGCTCGCGTCTGCCCGGCGGCCGGATACTCGCGCAGGCCGTGGGCGCGCTTGCGGGCGGACCGTTCATCTTCCTCTGCGGCTTCACGCGCGATAGAGGCACTCTCATCCTGGCCATGTCGCTCTTCGGGCTGGCGAAGGGCCTCTACGACGCCAACATCTGGGCCGCGCTCTACGACGTCGTAACTCCCACCCGGCGAGCCACCGCAGTCGGCCTGATGAACATGGTCGGGTGGCTCGGCGGCGGCCTGGGGGCATATGCCATCGGCCTCGCCACCACGCGCCTGCATCTCACCATGAGCCAGGCGATAAGTTCGACCGCGCTAATCTACGTCGGCGTGGCCGTGCTTCTCCTCATAGCCGCGTTCGCCTTCGCACCACGCGACATCCACCGAGCCGCGCAGGA
>JAYTEU010000579.1:0-10250 GCA_043734985.1 Chthonomonadaceae bacterium | reverse complement strand
GCGCCCATCACCCAGAACAGCATGAAGAACCCGAAGGCCAGCATGATAAACCAGGGAATAAGCATCTTCTTGAGAAGGGTCTCCGTGTTCGTCTTCCGGTACGCAAGCCAAGGAACGATGCCCATGAGCAGTCCGGTGAACGCGGATAGCGGCAGCATCAGGCGATTGTAGAAGGTCGGTTTGAGCGCCGCCGGCGGGCGATGCATCCAGCTTAGCAGCAGCGGCCACGTTGTACCGAAAGTCACGATGGCGCAGGCGATGATCATGAGTACCACAGCAAGGAAGAAGGCGAAATCGCGAGATAGCAGCGTATCTCCGGTAGTCTTCCGGGCCGGGATCGATCGAAACCTCCACAGCCACATAGCGAGCCCCAGAGCTCCGTATCCGGCCAGCATGGCCACCATCAGGACGAGGCCGCCCTTCTTGATGTTGTCGAAAGCGTGGATAGAGAGCATCTGTCCGTCCGGCCCGTTACCTGCCAAAGCGCCGGATCGTGTGAGGAACGTGCCCAGCAGGAACAGCCAGAAACCGAGCAGGCCGAGGAAGGTGGTGGTCTTAGCCATTCCGCCACGGTCTTTTTGCACCACCAGTCCGTGTACGAGGGCGGTAATGGCCAGCCAGGGGAAGAACGATGCGTTCTCAACCGGGTCCCACGCCCAGAAGCCATGCCATCCCTGCGTCTCGTACGCCCAGTAGCCTCCCATGAACAGGCCGACGCCAAGCGTCAAGCACGTCAGGAGCGCGTACGGCATTATTCGAGGCGTCCAATCCTCGTAATCTTTCCAGATCAACGCGGCAAGAGCATAGCAGTAGGGAACAGCAAGCGATGCGAAGCCAAAGAAGATGGTCGGCGGGTGGATCGTCATCCAGTAGTTTTGCAGCGACGGATTTAACCCTTGGCCATCACGCGGGAATTGAAGGAAACCGGCATGCTCCGCGAGCTGTGCGGCCGACAGCCCAGGAATCAGTGTATAGGGGCTCTGCATCAGCAGAATACAGGCGAGGAATGTGAGAACGGTAACGAAGAACGGCATCACTCGCGCTTCGTAGCGTCCGGCCTTCGCGAATACCAGAAACCCAATGATCGCCGTCCAGGAGCCCCACAAAAGGAAGCTGCCCTCCTGACCAGACCACGTTGCCGCCACCCTGTAGAAGCCCTGGAGAGCGTTATCAGTATGGCTGAAAGCGTAATCGTAACGGTAGACGCCGCCAACTGTCTTCTGATAGACGATCGCGCCGAGCAGCGCGAACGCGGCCAGCATGCTCAGCGCGGTCATGGAATAGAAAAGTCTCCCGAGCAAAACCGGTTTGCGGTACTCGGGCCGCATCAGCGACAACCCGTAAGCGCCTACCGTGAGCACGGAACATATCAAACAGGCCCAGAGAGCGATCGTGCCTGCAACTCCCAGCCACATAGGGTCTCCTCGTTACTTTCCGGCCGAGGCCGACTGCTTGTAGATCGACTTCGAGTCGTTATACTTCGACGGGCATTGTACGACGAGCGAGTCGGACACAAAGACCTCGCGACCGTCTTCCTTGCGCACATAGCCATGCGCTGCCGTGCCGGGCGCGGTATCGAACGCATCCGGCTTTGCGCCGTAGTAGACGATTTCGATCTCTTCCTTGTTAGGATCCTTGATCCAGAAGCGAAGCGCATTGCGTTTTGAGTCGCGAACGATCGGATGCGCGCTATCCCGCAGGATAACTCCCCGGATCTGGACGGGCGTGTTCATCTTGCGGGCGGTCTTAACGTCGACGTAAGGTGTTAAGCTGGAGCTAAACGACCACATCGTAAAGCCGAGCGCAATACTGATTACCACGAACGCAACGATGTATGCTTTGTTCAAAGGTCGTCCTTGTCTTTCTCGTCGCGCTCGATCTTGCGAACCGAATGGTCGACGATCAGCAGGTAGGCGAATAACCCAATCCATGTAACGAGGGTCACTGCCAGTACGGAAACCAATCCCGGATTCATTGTACTATCCTCGCGTATGCCCGTGCCGTTAATTTTAGCGCCCGGAGCCGTAGTTGGAAAAGCCAAACGAACAGCATCGTGAAACTGATGAAGGACGCATACAGTACGACTTTATAGGTAGGACTGGTTCCGTTGGCGTCCAGGATCACATTCGGTGGATGCAGCGACTGGAGCGCCGGAATCCGCGGCACGACCCAGATCAGAAACGTTGCAGGAATTACCGTCACCACGGCATACACGGCGCTCAACTGCGCGCGGCGCGCGGCATCGGAGGCAACCGCTCCTCGCAGTACAAGGTACGACGCGTAGATTAGCATCAGCCCGACTATCGAGATTTCACGCGGGTCCCAGTTCCAATAACTGTCCCATTGGACGTGCGCGAAGATGCTGCCGGTGATCGTGGCGAGGATGCTGGCTACAAATCCCAGTTCCATCGAAGTGGCAGCTTTCCAGTCGTTCGCGGCACGTTCAGGCTGCAATTCTTGCGCCAACAGCGCCTTTAGGGAGTAGTAGGCTCCGACAAAGTACCAGAGCGAGCACTGAATGGCCACCGGCACATGAAAGAATATGATGCGAGCAACATCGCCGGCGCCGACAAAGTTCACGGCGCCTTTCGCGACAAAAAACGCGCCATAGATGACGAAGAACATCAGTCCGCCGCAAAGGAGCTTCCACCAGAGGCCCGGAATGGCCTCGTTCGACTGATCCATTTGCATCGGTCTCGTCGTCATTGTCCCCTACTCTTCCCACACAAATCGAAAAGTGACCGCCGATACCGCGATCAAGGCCACTCCGTAGCTCAGGAGCCCGCCAACGTCTTTCAGCGCCCGTGCCGGCTCCGGGTTCGGTGTATAGACCGTCGTCGCAGCGTTCATCAGCAGCGATAGGAACACCACCAACAGCGGAAGTCCCAGCGCACCGAACAGAGCGCCAGTGCCACGGGCCTTTGCCGCCAAAGCAGCGATAATAGTGGCCGCACCAGCCAGCCCGATACACCCGCTCGCCATAGTGCCAATAAAGACCGCGGGCGCGCCCATCCCAAGCCCGGTGATTAGCATATACACCGGCGTCACAAATATCGTGACCAGCGCGATCAGCATGAGATTGAACAGCAGTTTGCCCGCATACACGCCGGCTGCCGGCATCGACATTCGGAGCGCCAGCGTCGTGCCGGTCTCCTCCTCATGCACAAATGCGTGCGCTAGCCCTGTAAACGCCGCAAAACAGAGCAAAACCCAGAGCAGCGCCAGCTTAGCCGAAGCGCTCCACGCCGGGTACATTGCGACTTGCACGGCCCGGTCGATCGCCGGATCACCGGGCAAGGTTCGCATTCGGTCCACGGCTTCATAGAAGCGCGGCTCGCTGAACGCCTTCGCCTCTTTCAGCGTCGCCGTCGCCAGGGCCAAGAGCAGAAGGGACGAAAACGTAAAAACCCCGATGGCGCTGAATGCAACCTTAGTCCGCAACTCCGTACGGACATCTTTGCGAAATAGCGAAACACCCGCTTGTAGCCATGTGACCTGGCTCGACCCGAATGCAGACACCGTTTTCACGCGCCTGCCTCCAGGTGAATTCGGTTCGAACTCCACGCCAGCTCACGCGGTTCGTTTGTCGCCACGATTGTCAGGCCACCGCCTTTTCGTTTCTGCTGCGCTTCGACTACGTTCTCAACGATGGCGATGCCATCGACATCGAGATTCGCCGACGGTTCATCAAGCAGAAGGACCGGCGGATCGTGCAGCAGGGCAAACGCATATTTAAGCCGCTGCCGCATTCCCGACGAATACGCGCCGACGAGATCGCGCCCTCTTCCGCGCAGTCCAACCCGGGTCAACAAACCAACGATAGAGTTCCGATCCAGCGGCACCCCGTGCAGTTCCGCGAAGAACTGCAAATTCTCCGCGCCGGTCAGTTCGCGGTAGAGCACCAGATCCGGCGCTACATAACCGATACTCCGTCTGCTCTCCTCCCGCTGCAACACCGAACCATTGGCGCTGATCTCGACGCTGCCGGCCGTAGGTGTCAACAGCCCCGCGATAATCCTTAGGAGCGTGCTCTTACCGGAGCCGTTTGCGCCGCTTACAACCAGCAATTCGCCCGATTGGATCGTACTGCTCACATCCCGGAAGACACATCGCGTACCAAAATGATGCGTGATCCTGTCCAGAATAATTGATGGCGATTTCGTTAGTCGCGAATCGTTAGCTTTCGCGATAATTGTGCGCGTGTCTACCTGTTCGGACATTTACGAGTGCTCATTGTTACTACTTTGATCGAACCTTGCGAGTCATCTCATCGAACGCGCAATTGCTGCTGTAACACGATTCTATTATACCCTTGCGGTCCTGCCTTTACCTGACCGACGGTTTCCGGCAAGTAGATATCCGGTAATACTCTAGAATCGGCCGCGTGGAGGCGCGAGTTGAACGCATATGGCATAATGATTATCAATGATAGGTCGCCCTATGAAGGGATCGGGCAACGTACACAGGCCGAGCATTTGAATAGGAAATGGATACGATGACGAAGGGAACCGTAGTCGCCGCAATGAGCGGCGGCGTCGATAGTGCGGTCACTGCGGCGCTGCTAAAGCGCGATGGATACGATGTGATCGCCATAACGCTTCAGATATGGCAGGAGCATGCCGACCAGGGCAAGTACGGCGGCTGCTGCTCTCTTGGCGCGGTGGAGGACGCGCGACGAGCGGCCGCGAAGATAGGCATTCCACACTATGTCCTTAATTTTCGGGAGTACTTCGCGGAAAAAGTGATCGATAAGTTCGTCGCGGAATACAGCCGGGGACGGACGCCAAATCCCTGCGTGGAGTGCAATCGGAGCGTCAAGTTCGACGAGCTGCTCAGGCACGCCGAGGATCTGGGCGCAGACTACCTTGCAACCGGACATTACGGCAGGGTCCGATTCAACGAGTCCAGCGGCAGGCACGAGCTACTTCGCGCCCTCGATTCAGACAAGGACCAGTCTTACGCCTTGTATACGCTCACGCAGAGGCAGCTAAGCAAGACGCTGATGCCGCTCGGACACCTCTCCGGCAAGCAGGAGACTCGCCGCCTGGCTCGCGAATTCGGCCTTGCCCTGGCGTCGAAACCGGACTCTCAGGAGATCTGCTTTGTACCCAAAGAGGGGTACATTTCGTTTCTCCAGGAGAAGGCGCCGGCCGCCCTACGCCCCGGCAAAATCGTGGACACCGCGGGAGCGTTTGTCGGCGAGCACCCCGGCGTGGCCTTCTACACGATTGGTCAGCGCAAGCGGCTGCCGGCAAGCAGCGCCGGCGCGCTTTTCGTGGTGTCGCTGGACGCCGACACGAACACGATTGTAGTGGGGACCAACGAGGATCTATTCACCTCCGGCTTAATCGCGGATACCTGCATCTGGAGCGCAATCCCGGAGTTAACGGCCGAGCAATCCCCACTTGCCGTTACCGCGAAGATACGATATAATGGCACTGCCGCTCCAGCCGGCATCACGCTGGGGCCCGATCCGGACCAGGTCACGGCTAAGTTCGAGTCAGCGCAGCGGGCGATCACTCCCGGCCAGAGCGCCGTGTTCTACGGAGGACAAGGATCTGATGCGGGTGATGTAGTGATTGGAGGCGGCCTGATCGTGGAGGCTCTGCGCGGGTGAAGGGTTATGCTGGTCCAGCAATCCGTCAACACGCTCAATGTTGGAGGCTCTGCGCGGGTGAAGGGTTATGACTGAGCTGGAATTGGCGGTCCCGCCCGAATTCGAAATTGCCGACGTTGCCTCGCGGATCGAAGAGGCGGCCGACGAGCTCGGATTAACTCTCCGAACCAGAGGAGCGCTGGGGAAGTACCGCGGCTCGACTCATTGGCATTACGGTCAAACCGGTAAGAGCGGAACGCTGGAGTTGACCTTCTGGCCGATGCAAAGGCGCTGCTGGATCGCTGTTCATACCGGCAGAAGCGCCGCGTGGGTGCCGCAGGCCGCTGAGGCTCTCAGGCTGAACCTCAACGATTCCTTTCTCAAGGCGGCAGGCAGCCATTCACAAACAACTGCGCTTTCGGAGACTACTCAATGCGTCCGATGAACGCGGGAGATATGCAGTTGCTGGAGGGTGCGCGCAAGGCGGCGGAGAACGCCTACTGCCCCTATTCCAATTTCCCTGTTGGCGCAGTCGTCGAAACGGAGTGCGGATCGTTCTCCGGATGCAATATCGAGAATACGAGTTATTCGCTCGGAGTCTGCGCGGAGCGAGTGGCGATCCATACGGCAATCGCCGCGGGGGCGCGGACGATCTCGCGCCTCGCGGTATCCTGTCGCGGCGCAAAGGAATCCGATCCGGTCAGCACGCGCATGCCGTGCGGCGCATGCCGACAGGTGATTGCGGAGTTCCTGCCTGTCGACGCAGAGGTCGTCATTGATGGCGTGGGAGTGTGGCGCGTGACAGAGCTGCTTCCCAATGCTTTCCGGCTGCCGTAGGGCGGACGCGAAACCTTGGCCCGTCCGCGCGCGTAATCCATGAAGTCGGAACTTTGAGCGTTCGTTTGCCGTCTCAGCTACTCGGATACCGATGAGACGACACCGGCCCGTTAGAGATTTCCAACCAATTTCAGTCTTAAGGAGACAAACAATGTCAAGCAATGACGACGAGCGAGGCGTGCTTATCAGTGTACTTGCGGGCATCGGGATCGGCGTCCTTGTCGGCGCCGTTGCAGGGCTGCTTCTTGCGCCGAAATCCGGCCAGGAAACCCGCGACGAGCTTAGCAAGTCCCTGAATGACTTGAGCGACAAGGTAACCGATTTAGGGCGCAACGTGGGAACCAAAGTTTCCTCCGCGGTAGATCGCACTCGAGCCCAGATGGCTCAAAAACTGGGCGAGATTTCGTCCGACGCCGAAGAAGCGCTCGACTAATTCGATGACCGATCTGCGTCCTGGTTCCGAATCTCCGGACATCGGTACCGATCCGGCAATCGAAAGTCCGGCAGGCAGCGTGCTACATCCGGACGCTCACCTGCTTCCGCTGGAACCCGAACCGCGGCCGCCTATGTTAATGCGCGCCGTCTACCCATTTGGCCTCTCGCTGCGTGGTTGGCGGCGCATTATCCTTACCGGCATTTTCATACTCCTGGCGCTGTCGTTCCTCTGGCGCGTCCAGGCAATTCTTCCGCCGTTCATAATCGCCTTCATCTTGGCCGCCATTCTCGATCCGATAGTTCGGTACTTGGAGAAACATGGGAAGACGCGCGTGCAGTCCGTTCTGCTGCTCTACTTACTGGGGCTACTTTGCTTCATTTTCGTGCTTGCGCTCGTGGTGCCCGGCGCCACTCGCCAAATCGAAGAGCTGACCGGAAATGCGAACGCCTATTACGACATCGTTCGGAAAACGAGTGATTCGTGGCTGGCGCGTAACGCGGGGATTCTGCGGTTCTTCGGTGTTCGGCAGCACACCTTTAATGCGATCGTCAGCCAGAAGCCGGGACCGTTGCAGGACAGGGTCACGGAGGCGTTCAATACGCTGACGGCAATAATTCAAGGTATCGCGTCGCAGGCAGTGTGGCTTATCATTATCCCGGTCGCGACGTTTTTCTTCCTTCGCGACTACACGGAGCTAAGGGCGCGTATTATTGCGCTCTTTCCGGCCAGATTACACGCCGAAATCGACGAAGTTTCCAGGGACATTGTGGATGTTTTCAGCGCGTACATTCAGGGTCTCACAAAGATCTGTTCGCTCTTCGGTGGAACCGTTTTCGTGATACTCTATCTGCTCGGGCACAAATACGCGCTCTTCCTCGGCTTGATGGCGGCCGCCTTCTATGTCGTTCCCATTATCGGCCCTTGGATCGTCGCGGTCACGGCGGGGATGCTAGCCTATTCCGAGCCGCACCTCGCGCTGTTTTTCATCCATGTTCCCGCCAATTCGTTTGCCTACGCGTTCATAGTGTCGCTGTGCATCATCGTTTCCCAAATGCTTTTCGATCAGATACTGTATCCGCGTGTAGTTGGCGGCTCGGTCGGACTGCATCCCATTGTGAGCATATTCGCCCTGCTTTCCGGGGCCACGCTGTTTGGTATTGTCGGCATGGTGGTGGCGGTTCCGGTGGCGGGCTCGATCCAAATCCTGCTTAACTACTTTTTTCCGAGACTGGCTAAGCCCCCGCCATCGCACTTGTTGACAGAGCCGCCACCGCTGCGATGACGGCAGACGTCAATCACCTGTGCACTCGGGTATTCTTACTCCGCGCCGCATCTACGGCCAACCCAATTCAAAGTCCATTTTGAAAGGAAACCGCGGTTCCATGAAGGCCACGATGCAGGCGATAGTCAAAACGAGCGCAGGTCCGGGCGCCCAAATCCGCGAAGTGCCTGTACCTGAAATCACTCGCCCCGACCACATTAAGGTCCGTGTCCAGGCGACTTCGATTTGCGGTACGGATTATCATATCTATATTTGGGACCGGTGGTCTGCGAACCGCGTTAAGCCGCCGCGCATAATGGGTCACGAATTCGCCGGCGAAGTGGTTGAGGTCGGCAGCCAGGTGGATAGTCTTAAGGTCGGGGACTACGTCAGCGGCGAGAGCCACTGGGTGTGCGGCCACTGCCAGCAGTGCCTGATGAATGACCGCCATGTATGCGCCAATACGCGCATACTGGGAGTGGACGTAGATGGGTGCTTTGCGCCGTATGTTGTCGTACCCGCCGCGAGCGCCTGGAAAAACGATAGATCCGTGCCGCCGGAGTTTGCCTGCATTCAGGATCCGCTTGGCAACGCCGTTCACGCCACCCTTTCCGGGGAAGTAATCGGAAGGCGCGTGGCCGTCCTCGGATGCGGCCCAATCGGCATCTTCGCGGTGGCGGTCGCTAAAGCCGCCGGAGCGTCCGCCATCTATGCGACGGACACCCGGCCTTATCGCCTGGACCTTGCCAAGCGTCTTGGCGCGGACATGGCGTTGAATGTCCTCGAAGTCGATGCCGAAGCCGCGATCGTGAACGAGACGAGTGGGCAGGGCGTCGACGTCGTTTTGGAGATGTCGGGCGCGCCATCCGCTATTCGACAGGCGATGCGAATTTGCAGGCGGGGTGGCCGCGTCTCGCTCATGGGAATACCCGCGCAGCCGGTAGAGCTGGACATGGCGGAGGATATGATCTTCAAGGGCCTAACCATACACTGCATTGTCGGGCGCCGGCTGTACGAAACCTGGGACACCATGCGATCGCTGCTGGCATCCGGGCGGCTCGACGTCGCGCCCGCCATAACGCACCGGCTCCCTTTTGCCGAGTTCGAGCACGGCATGGAGCTGATGCGAGATGGAGTTTGCGGCAAGGTTGTGTTTTTGATGCCGTAGGGGTCAACAGTAAACGCCTTCCGTATCGCGGTAGGTTTATGTGTTTTGTGCGTCAGTAATCTGTGCTGCCGAGTAATGAAGGATCACAATTGAAAGGCGATCCTGCACAAACGGGGTTTCAAACGCGGGCGATTCACGCCGGTCAGCCGCCCGATGCAGCTACGGGAGCGGTTACCGTGCCGATCTACCAGACGAGCACTTACGCCCAGCACGCGGTCGGCGAATCGTTCGGTGGATATGAATATGCGCGCACCGCAAATCCGACGCGGTCCGCCCTGGAGTCCTGTATCGCATCGCTCGAAGATGGCCGCCATGGACTTGCGTTCGCGAGCGGGATGTCGGCAATAGCAACCCTCTGCTACCTGCTTCGCCCGGGTGACCATGTGGTCCTTGGCGACGATGTCTATGGAGGCGCCTATCGCTTCTTCGCCCGGGTGCTTTCGGAATATGGAATTTCCTTCACGCTCGCGGATTTGACCGACGCGGAAAGTGCGGCGGCCGCAATTCGGCCCGAAACTCGAATGCTATGGCTGGAGACTCCCACAAACCCGCTGCTGAAAAGTATCGATATCGCGGCAACGGCGGCGCTTGCGCACCGAAACGGAGCCTGGCTCGCAGTCGATAACACCTTTGCCTCGCCCTATCTACAGCGTCCTCTTCGGCTGGGGGCGGATTTCGTGTTACACAGCTCAACAAAATATCTGGGTGGCCACAGCGATGTCGTTGGCGGTCTGCTCGTTCTTAACGATTCGGACATCGCCGACAAGGTCGCTTTCTTTCGCAATGCGGTCGGCGGCGTGCCCGGCCCCATGGACTGTTTCCTTGTGCTTCGTGGAATAAAGACTCTGGCAGTTCGAATGCGCGAACACGGCCGGAATGCGAAACGCATCGCCGATTTCCTCCGCTGCCACCCTGCGGTAGCAAGGACCTACTACCCGGGATTGCCGGACGA